>DOIU01000513.1 GCA_003511825.1 Gammaproteobacteria bacterium
GGCGCCCCGAGTTGTTGCCGGAGCGCTTATCAGAGAATGACAGACATTTGCTCGCGCATTATCGAGCGGATGAAGAAGACGAATAAATTGCCTCTGCGTGGCGGATCAGGCCCGGCGCAGGCGTTACGACCTTTTGGAGTATTGAAAATGAGCAAGATCATCGATCAAATCAACGCTGAGCAGATGACCAAGGCGATCCCTGAATTTTCGCCAGGTGACACGGTTGTCGTACAGGTTCGCGTGAAGGAAGGCGAGCGTGAGCGTCTGCAGGCATTTGAGGGCGTCGTGATCGCTAAGCGCAATCGCGGGCTGCATTCGTCGTTTACCGTGCGCAAAATTTCTCATGGCGAAGGTGTTGAGCGTGTGTTCCAAACATACAGCCCACTGGTCGCTGAGATTAATGTGAAACGTCGAGGTAAGGTGCGACGTGCCAAGTTGTACTACCTGCGTGAGCGTACAGGTAAGGCTGCACGTATTAAGGAAAAGCTCTAAGCTGCGGTCAATCAGATCTGGCAGCTACCACTTCTGAGGTCGGGGCTGTCAGATCAAACGTGCTTCAGTGTTTTTTCTGGCAGGCTCGCTCGTCGCCGGTGGGCGTTTCCGTCGGTGTCTATCCATGCCGAGGCTCTTCCCGTAGCGCCTTTTACAAGAGCTACTCAATAACTCCCTTAACTATCCTGCTCCGAGAGCACTATGGTGTCACTGGTTTGTGGTGATATCACGCCCTCGATCCAGCAAGGCGCATCCGGCCAATCTTCGCCGATATTAGCATTTTGCCGAAAGCATCAAACGTCAAAACAACCACACATTGCTGACCGACGGTCGGCGTATCCCCTCAGCTGCTCGCGGTGCCAGGCGTGGAATCACGCCGACGTTATTGCAAACGAGCCCACAATGTCCTTTACTTAAAAACAAGTGAGCAGAAGGCCGCAAAAAGATGCTAACATCCGGCCAAGCAGGCGCGCGCTCAATATAATTCCAATCAACGTGACGCATCGAACTATGATGAGATCATTCGGCTTTGTCGTACTACTCTCCCTGGTCTGGATCCTGTTGTCAGGGCATCTGGAACCGCTGCTGCTGGGCCTAGGAGTCGCCTCCGTGGCACTCACGGTTTTCCTCTCGCACAGAATGAACGTCATCGATCATGAAAGCTATCCGCTGCAGCATTCGTTGAGTTTTCCTGGCTTTTTTGTCTATATTCTCAGAGAGATCGTAAAAGCCAATATCGATGTGGTGACACGGATCGTGAACTGGAAGGAAAAAACAATCAGTCCAACGTTGATCGATATTCCACAGACTCAAAAAACCGATCTGGGCGCAGTGATTTACGCTAATTCGATAACACTGACCCCGGGCACAGTCACCATCAGGCTCTCAGAAGATACGCTTACCGTGCATGCGCTCAGCAAGGAGTCAGCCAATGAACTTGCTAGCGGTGCGATGTCAACCGAGATTGCTAAACGGGATTTCTGATAGGTATGTTGACTGCAGCAACACTGGCGATTCTGGTCACGATGGCATTAGCGCTTGTACGAGCACTGGCCGGACCGAGTACCTACGACCGCATTGCCGCGGTTAATATGTTTGGCACCAAGACTGTGCTGTTGATTGCGGTACTGGCGTTCCTCTCGGGCAGAACGGATCTGCTGGATATCGCGCTGGTCTATGCATTGATCAACTTCATCGGTGTGATCGCGGCATTGAAACTGGTCACACATGGAAATTTTCATTCCGCTGACAGCGCTGTGAACGATACTGACAAGGAAGTGACTGAGTGATTATTGATATTCTGAGCTGGATCTGCATGTTAGCAGGCGGAGCCCTAGGCATCATTGGCGGTATCGGTATCTACCGCTTCCCAGATTTTTACAGTCGTCTGCATGCCGTTGGCATCACAGATACCCTGTGTGCCATGCTGATCCTGCTGGGCCTGGTACTGCAGGCGGGTGTCAGTATCGCAGCCTTCAAGCTGGTGTTGATTTTCGTGTTCCTGTTTTTTACCAGCCCAACTGCATCCCATGCGCTGGCGAGTGCGGCACTGCACAGTGGCCTGAAGCCCATGCTGGACGGGGCGACACCCGGAGGCTCTGATCATCGTGATTGATGTTCTTATTGATATCACCTTGCTGGCTTTTCTGGCGATCACGTCGATCGCTATCTTGCGCATGACGAATCTGTTTGCGACTGTCATGCTCTATGGGATTTTCAGTTTGCTGTCGGCTGGCCTGTTTGTGGTGATGGACGCACCCGATGTCGCTTTCACCGAAGCTGCGGTGGGCGCCGGTATCTCTACGGTGCTGATGCTGGCCACGCTGGCTCTGGTTAAAAGACCCCAGCGCCCCTTCTACGAAGAGGCACCCCGGACACACCGTGCATGGCTGCCGCTGGTTGTCGTGGTGGTCACCGGCTCGGCGTTGATCTACGGCACGTGGGATATCCCAGGTTTTGGTGCTGCCGACGCGCCGGCACAGACGCATGTTGCGCGTTATTACATCGACAATGCGATGCCGGAAACCGGTGTACCGAATGTTGTCACCGCTGTGCTTGCGAGTTATCGCGGCTTTGATACCTTAGGCGAAGTCACGGTAATCTTTACCGCCGCTGTGGCCGTGCTGCTGTTGATTGGCGGCAGACGTTCAGTCAAGGCAGACAAATCAAAAACCCAGGAGAAACAGGATGAGGCCTAATCTGATCCTGCATGTGGTTGCAAAATTCGTTATTCCTTTGATTATCCTGTTCGCGCTCTACGTCCAGTTTCACGGTGATTTCGGACCTGGCGGTGGCTTTCAGGCCGGCGTCATTTTCAGCGCGGCGTTCATTCTTTACTCCCTGGTATTCGGCCTGGACCGTGCAGAAAAGATCATTCCGGCCCGCTGGTTGCGAATACTGGCGGCGCTGGGTGTGGTGATCTATGCCGGGGTAGGCATAGAATCCATGATACTCGGGGGTAACTATCTCGATTACTCCTTGTTAGGCAGCAATCAGATTGCCGGACAACACCTTGGCATTTTACTGGTTGAGCTGGGTGTCGGCATCACGGTTGCCGCGGCCATGCTGATCTTGTTTTTTACCTTTGCCGGCAGAGGTAGAAGCTGATGGATTTCTTTATTGGACATTACAATTACTGGATTGTGATCATTCTGATGATGGTCGGGCTCTATACGGTCATCAGTCGCGGCAATCTGATCAAAAAGATCATCGGTTTGAACATCTTCCAGGTCTCCGTTTTTTTTCTCTATATCAGTCTGGGAGCTGTGGAAGGCGGCGCCGCACCGATTATCGCAGAAGGCGTTAAGGTGTATTCCAACCCGCTACCCCATGTGCTGATACTCACTGCCATCGTGGTTGGCGTTGCGACCACCGCATTGGCACTGGCGCTGGTGGTGCGCATCAAGGAGTCCTACGGCACCATTGAAGAGGATGAAATTCATAATCTGGATCATTCGCTGTAATGGGAAATCAAATTAGCCTATTGCTGGTTGTTATACCGCTTATCGCTGCGCCCATAGCCGCTGTTTTACCCCGAGGACGATTGCCTTGGCTGCTTGCATGTGTTGTTGCAAGCGTGTGCGCCATTCTCGCAGGCGTGCAACTGTGGAATGTTCTGAATGAGGGCACGATCAGCTACGAACTCGGTGGCTGGCAGCCGCCTTGGGGAATCGAGTATCGTATCGATGCACTCAATGCCTTTGTAGCCCTGATCGTGGCTGTCATCGCAGCCATCACATTGCCCTATGCATTGCTCAGCGCAGAGCAAGAGATTCCCGAAGAAAAAATTCCGCTGTTCTACAGTGCCTTGCTGCTGTGCCTGACCGGTTTGCTGGGGATTACCCAGACTGGCGATATCTTCAATGTTTTCGTCTTTTTGGAGATTTCATCACTGGCTTCCTATGCGCTAATCAGCTTGGGAAAAGATCGCAAGGCGTTCACCGCTGCCTATCAGTATCTGATCATGGGCACGATCGGCGCCACGTTCTATCTGATCGGCGTTGGTCTGATCTATTCTGAGACGGGCAGTCTGAACATGCAGGATGTGGCCAATATCCTGCCTAGTGTGCTGCATTTTAGGACCGTAGAAACTGGCTTCGCCTTCATCATGATCGGTATTGCACTGAAGCTGGCGTTGTTTCCGTTGCATCTGTGGTTGCCGAATGCTTATACCTATGCGCCTTCGGCCGTCACCGTGTTTCTTGCTGCTACGGCGACCAAGGTGGCGGTATACGTCATGTTGCGCATACTGTTTATGCTCTTTCCCCAAGGCTTTGCGATGACCACGCCGGCTGAGGAACTGTTCATCGTTTCGGGCATCGCTGGCATTATCATCGCGTCGGTCTACGCCATCTACCAGTCCAACATAAAAAGACTGCTGGCATACTCGAGTGTCGCGCAAGTCGGTTACATGGTGTTGGGAATTGGGTTTGCCTCCGTCGCCGGCGTCACCGCCTCACTGATCCACCTGTTCAATCACGCACTGATGAAAGGCGCACTGTTCATGGCCATTGGCGCCATCATCTACCGCATCGGCGCCTGCCGTATGGAGCAGATTCATGGCCTGGGCAAAGCGATGCCTTGGACCTTTGGTGCGATTGTCGTCGGTGGCTTGAGTCTCATTGGTGTGCCGGGCACCGCCGGGTTTGTCAGCAAATGGTATCTGGTATCCGCTGCAATAGAACAACAGGCGTGGATATCGGTAGCCGTTATCCTGTTCGGTTCTCTGCTGGCGGTGGTGTACGTCGGCAAGTTGATCGAAGCACTGTACTTTAAACCCGTGTCAGACACCGGTAAGGCAGTGCGCGAAGCGCCGATGCTATTGCTGGTACCGATGTATAGCTTGGTGTTCGCCAATCTGTATTTTGGCCTTGATACCGATCTTACGGTAGGCGTTGCCCAACAGGCAGCTGCCATCCTTGGAGGTATCGGACAATGATCAATGCGACTTTGTTGTTAATGATCCTGCTGCTGCCTCTGGCTGCGGCGGTTGGCATCGTTATCACCCGCAGTAATCCCGACGTCAGGGAGAGAGTTACACTCATCGCTTCAGGCCTGATCGCCTTGCTGGTCATGATCATGGCGTCGCGTTTTATGGGTGGCGAAAACTTCGCGCTTAATGTATTCGAGCCGTTACCTGGCATTGCCATAGCCTTCAAGGTCGAAGCGCTGGGTATGTTGTTTGCGCTGGTTGCCGGGCTATTGTGGGTGGTGACCTCGATTTATGCCATCGGCTATATGCGAGGTCACAACGAAAGCAACCAAACCCGTTTTTTCGCCGCGTTTGCTGTCTCGATCTCCGCAACCATGGGGATTGCTTTTTCAGCCAACCTGTTAACGTTGTTTCTGTTCTATGAGCTACTGACCCTAGCCACCTGGCCACTGGTCACGCATGCGGGTAACGAAGATGCCCGCCAGGGTGGGCGGGTGTATCTCGGCATCTTGTTGGGTACATCCATTGGTTTGTTTCTGCTCGGCATTCTGGTGACTTGGTCATTAACCGGTAGCGTCGATTTCGAGCCAGGGGGGATACTCGCCGGGCATATCGATCCTGCCTGGGCAGGTTTGCTCTATGCACTGTTTCTGTTCGGCATCGGCAAGGCCGCCGTCATGCCTTTCCACCGTTGGCTGCCTGCTGCAATGGTGGCACCCACACCCGTGAGCGCACTCTTGCATGCGGTCGCTGTGGTCAAGGCCGGGGTCTTCACCTTACTGAAGGTGACAATGTACATATTCGGTGGTGAGTTTATTCTCACCAATGACGTCACCGGTGGTCTGATCTGGGTCGCTGCAGCCACGATATTGATTGCTTCCATGGTGGCGATGACAAAGGATAATCTGAAGGCACGCTTGGCTTATTCCACAGTCAGTCAGTTGAGCTATATTGTATTGGGGACCATGATGGCCAGCAAAGCGGGGCTGATCGGTGCTTCCATGCATATCGCGATGCATGCCTTTGCCAAGATTACGCTATTCTTCGCCGCCGGTGCTATATTCGTCGCCACTCACAAAAAATTGGTCAGCGAGCTGGATGGTTTGGGTAGGGCTATGCCCGTGACCTTCGCGGCCTTCTTTATCGGTACCCTGAGCATCATCGGTTTGCCGCCCTTCGGCGGTATGTGGAGCAAGTGGTACCTTGGGCTGGGTGCCGTGGAAACGACGCAGCTGGTGTTGCTTGCTGTGTTGATGATCAGTTCATTGCTGAATATTGTTTACTTGTTGCCGATTCCGATTCGCGCGTTCTTTGGCAAGCCGAGTGGCCGTGAACACTACACGGAAATCGCTGAAGCACCGAGACCCATATTGTTGGCTATGGTGATTACGTCAGCGGCTTGCATTATCTTTTTCTTCTACCCCGACCCCTTCTACCAGCTCGCGGGTCTGGCTGCTGGAGGCAACTGACGTGTCAGATGAAAAAGAAAAGGTCTATTTTTTTGATCGGCCTAAGAATGTAGATCGCCTGATTATGGGGTTCTACGCCATCTGCGTGCTGTTGGTCATCGTCGATTTCGTAGTACACCGTCATATCGGTTTTAGCTGGGAGAAGATACCGGCTTTTTACGCCATCTATGGCTTTGTCGCCTGCGTGGTGCTGGTGGTCATCGCAAAGAAGATGCGCACTGCCTTGATGCGTGAAGAAGGCTATTACGACGAACGTGTTGGCGAGAAGCGAGTTGACGATGATTGAGCTGCCCCCGTTTCTGCTGTACTACGCCGCCGCGCTGGCAGTTGCGTTCACTCGCGGCTTGCAGCGACAGGTGATACTGCTGGCAGCCCCGGTTGTGACGGGGTTGTTCCTCTGGCTGTTTATCAGTCCCGGTAGCGAAGTGACTTTCTCCGTAATGAGCTTCGAATTGACGCTGTTGCGGGTCGACAAGCTCAGCCTGCTGTTCGGTTACCTGTTCTGCATCGCCAGTTTCTTCGCGGGCATCTTCTCGCTGCACGTGGAGGATACGAAACAGCATGTTGCCGGGTTGGTTTACGCGGGTAGCGCTCTGGGTGCGGTCTTCTCGGGTGATTTGATTTCATTGTTCATTTTTTGGGAGTTGCTGGCGATCAGTTCGGTATTCCTGATCTGGGCGCGTGGCACGGAACGGGCGCTGAAAGCCGGTATGCGTTACTTGGTGTACCAGGTGTTGTCAGGGGTACTGCTGCTGGCGGGCGCGTTGATCTACGTCAGCAACACCGGTTCACTCGCATTCAATCACATCGGTCTGGATGCGGGCTTAGCGGGCTGGTTGATCCTGATTGCCTTTGGTATTAAGAGCGCTTTTCCGTTCTTGCATACCTGGCTCACAGACGGCTATCCCGAAGCTACGGTGACCGGTACCGTCATCCTCTCAGCCTTTACCACCAAGGTCGCTGTCTACTCGCTTGCACGAGGCTTTGCAGGGGAGGAGATACTGATTTATATCGGTGTCACCATGGCCTGCTTCCCGATCTTCTATGCGGTCATCGAGAATGACTTGCGCAAAGTACTGGCTTACAGCCTGATCAACCAAGTTGGCTTTATGGTGACGGGCATCGGTATCGGTACCGCACTGGCCCTGAACGGCGCAGTGGCGCACGCTTTCAGTGACGTGATTTTTAAGGGATTGTTGTTTATGAGCATGGGGGCCGTGCTGTATCGGGTAAACAACATTAATGGTTCGGACTTGGGTGGTCTCTATAAGTCGATGCCCAAAACCACCCTGCTGTGTATTGTCGGGGCGCTCTCCATCTCTGCGTTTCCGCTGTTCAGTGGTTTTGTCAGCAAATCGATGGTGATGACGGCGCTGATGGAAGAACAACACGGCTATTTCTGGCTGTTGATGCTCTTCGCCTCCGCCGGTGTATTCCACCACGCGGGCATCAAGATCCCATACTTCGCCTTCTTCCATCATGATTCTGGTATTCGCACCGAAGAAGCACCACCGAACATGTTGGTGGCGATGGCCGTGGCTGCGGCCCTGTGTGTGTTCATCGGAAGTCAGCCGCAGTTTCTGTATGCGTTGCTGCCCTGGGAAGTGGACTATTGGCCCTATGACGTGACCCATGTGCTTGCGCAGATGCAGTTACTGTTTTTCTCTGCGCTGGCTTTCGTCTGGCTGAACAAACAAGGCCTTTATCCGCCAGAACTACGCTCGGTCAACCTGGATGCGGAGTGGTTCTATCGCAGACTATTGCCTGCCGGCGCGCAACGAACCGTGCGGTTGCTGAGCGATGCGCAACGATCCATCGTGACAACGATAACAACACGTGTGCAGGGCTTGCAAAAAGAATTCGATAAGTCTCCGATGTCGAAATACTACCTCGCGGAGAGCTGGCCCACCGGAAGCATGGTTTTCTGGATCTCAGCAATCCTTGGGATTTTTCTGCTGCTGGATCTCTTTGGCTTGGGGCGGTAGCGCGATGTGGCTGAAGGCAATACGCCGTTCGCCTTGGTAAGGTCCTTCACCACTGAATCGTAGAACTGTCGAATATCCTCAAGGGCTGTTTCATGTCTAGCTTGCAAGGCAAATGCACTGGTCCTCAGTGCGACGCCCTGCAACATCATAAATTCTGACCTCATTTAATACTGCAAGTCAGGGCTATGATGCGTCGGCACGGCGTCCGGCGTGATTGTGTCGTAGTTGCAATAAATGCTGTTAGGTCAACATCCTTTCTCTCGGTGTCCTCAATAGTGAGGAGATTGGACCCTGACATGCCACTGGGTTGAGCCACGCATCTTCAGCAAATAGAAGCACTATGCCATGCACGTCAGCGGCCTATCGGCGAACCGGAACCCAGATAATCCATGTTGGAGCGCCCTTCATTGGGCAGTCAAATAGTCAAAGTGCTACCTGTATTTTTGACATAAAAAGGATAATAAAATTTACCAATTTATAGTTACACAGGCCGTTCTCTCTGATACTTAAAAACTTTTCCTGCTGTGCAGCAAACCGTGTAAAATTACAAGGTTTGATTCCTATATAAAAAAATCTATCACTGGATGTAGTTCATGAACTTGCTCACACGCCACTCGCTCACTCATTCTTCCAGGCTACGCTTTTTCTTGATAGCCCTGGCCATGTGTCTGTTTCCCGTCGCTGCTTGGGCAGGATCTGGAAGCGCTTCTATTTCCCTGGATCAGCTGCCGGATTTGAGCGCCTCTTTTTACGGCTACGCCAGTGTGGCTATTTTCATCATGGCTTATGCCCTTGTTCCACTGGAAAACAATATCCATTTGCTCAAGAGTAAACCCGTGTTGTTTGCGGCGGGCGTCATCTGGATTTTGGTGGCCGTGGCGTTTAACGAAATCGGTGCCTCGGAGATCGCGCATGAAGCCATTCGTCATGCGATCATTGAATACGCGGAATTGTTTCTGTTTCTGTTAGTTGCGATGACCTATATCAACGCCCTTGAGGATCGCAACGTTTTTAAAGCCCTACGCGCTTATCTAGTCTCTCGTGGCTACTCCTTGCGTAAGGTATTTTGGGTCACGGGCGCTCTGGCTTTTGTGATTTCACCTATTGCAGATAATTTGACCACAGCGCTGCTGATGGGAGCCGTGGTGATGGCTGTGGGTGGCAAGGATGTCAAATTCATCTCGTTGTCTTGTATTAATGTTGTTGTGGCTGCCAACGCTGGTGGCGCCTTCTCACCCTTTGGTGATATTACAACGCTGATGGTCTGGCAGAAGGGTAAGGTGGAGTTTCTGCAGTTCTTACCCTTGCTGATTCCATCAGTAGTGAACTGGATCATCCCGGCAGTGCTGATGAGCTTCGCGCTCCCTGAGGGTACCCCGCAGGCCACCCAAGAAAAGTCCAAAATGAAGCGGGGAGCCAAAGTGATGATGGTGCTTTTTCTGGCCACCATTGTCACGGCGGTCAGCTTTCACAGCTTTTTGCACCTGCCACCGGCGGCCGGCATGATGTTCGGTCTTGGCTACCTGGGTCTTTATTCGTTTTACTTAAAAAGGCTCGAAGGGCGCACCTACATGACGGACTCAATTTTTGGTGGACGCAGTGAAGCGCATAAAAACCCGCTCAACGTCTTACGCGCCTATGGCAAGGATATTGGTCATCATCTCAACGACCAACCTTATCCCGCCTTTATGCTTGATCAAGATCATAAGGTGACGCACTGGAATACCGCCCTAGAGGATCTGACAGGTTTCAAAGCCAAAGACATGATGGGCACTGGAGACCACTGGAAAGAGTTTTACCAGGACCAGCGGCCCACCTTGGCGGATGTGGTATTGGAAGATGAATCTGGCACAGAGGTCCATCAGCATTACCGCGGCCTGTATCGCGATAATCCACTGGATGGCAACTCCTATGACGCTGCCAACTTCTTCGAAAACATTGGCAACTCTGGTGCTTATCTGATGTTTAGCGCCGCGCCTGTGACCGATGAGCATGGGAAGACGGTCGGTGCCGTGGAACTGTTTGAAGACATGACCGATAAGCGGGTGGACGTCAAGGAGTTTGACGTGATGGAGCGTGTCTCTCGCGCCGAATGGGATACCTTATTGTTCTTTTACGGTGTCATCATGTGCGTAGCTGGCTTGAGTCAGTTTGGTTATATGGCGATGGTTTCCGAGCTGATGTACAGTGACCTGGGGCCCGTTTGGGCCAATACCCTGGTGGGTGTTTTGTCGGCCATCGTCGACAATATCCCTGTGATGTTCGCGGTGTTGACCATGGACCCAGTTATGCCCTTAGAGCAATGGCAACTCGTAACGCTCACGGCCGGTGTTGGTGGCAGCATGTTGGCCATCGGTTCAGCGGCGGGAGTCGCTCTGCTGGGTACAGCGCGAGGCGTCTACACCTTTGCTTCCCATCTCAAGTGGATGCCGGTCATTGCGCTGGGGTATGCGGCGAGTATTGGGGTCCATTTGTTAATCAATGGCAGCGGCTTATAGTCAGCAGGACTTCAACCGCGGCGCGGCATGCCAGTGTTATCCATGGCCGGCATACCAATGAGCTAAGCGTCCCACATGGCTTAAAAAAACAGCCGGTTTGTGCCGGCTGTTTTTGTTTTAGCGCGGGCTGGATAGCCTGGCACCTTGAAATCTATCCACGTGTCCCTACTATCGCGTGCATCCGAATAAACATTTACCCCTGTACCCATTAGAGAGCATACGTTCATGAGCGATCAGGCCACCGTTGAAACCATGGAGTTCCAGACAGAAGTCAGTCAGCTTCTGAAACTCATGATTCATTCCTTGTACTCTAACAAGGAGATCTTTTTACGTGAGTTAATATCCAACGCGTCTGACGCTTGTGACAAGCTGCGCTTTGAGGCCATTTCCAATGATGGTCTTTACGAAGGCGATAACGACTTGGGCGTATGGGTAACCTTTGACGAAGACGCGAAAACAGTGACTGTGCGCGACAATGGCGTCGGCATGAACCGCGACGAAGTGGTTGCCAATATCGGCACGATCGCGAAGTCTGGAACCAAGCAGTTCCTCGAGTCCCTAACCGGAGACGAAAAGCAAGATGCTCGCTTGATCGGCCAATTCGGCGTCGGTTTTTACTCTGCCTTTATTGTGGCTGATCGGGTGACTCTGTTGTCGCGGCGCGCGGGCGATTCGGCCGACGATGGTGTGCGTTGGGAGTCTGCAGGTACGGGTAGCTTTGAGTTGTCACAGGTCACACGTGAGCAACGTGGTACGGAAATCATTCTGCACCTCAATGAAGACAGCCAGGATTTTCTCAATAACTGGCGTCTGCGCAATATCATCAAAAAATACTCTGACCACATCACCTTCCCGGTCATGATGTTGGAAGAGATTCTGGATACGCCCGACGAAGAGGGCAACGATGACGCAGAAGAGTCTGAACCCAAAACGCCGCAATTTGAGCAAGTGAATGCAGCGTCCGCTCTGTGGACCCGCGCTAAGCGTGACCTCAACGATGAGGACTACCAAGCGTTCTACAAGCAGTCATTTCATGATTTTGAAGACGCACTGAGCTGGACCCACAATCGCGTGGAAGGCAAATTGGAATACACCTCGTTGTTGTATATCCCTAAGCGAGCACCCTTTGATCTGTATGATCACAACCAGCAGCACGGTATCAAACTGTACGTGCAGCGCGTTTTCATTATGGATGATGCCGAGAAGCTGATGCCGCGCTATCTGCGGTTTGTCCGCGGCCTGGTCGATTCAAACGATTTGCCGCTCAACGTGTCGCGAGAGATTTTGCAAAGCAACAAAATCATTGACAGCATTCGAAGCGCGTCTGTAAAGAAAGTCCTGTCGCTGATAGAAACGATGGCTTCGGATTCCGCAGATTACTTCAGCGCCTTCTGGTCCCAGTTTGGGCAAGTGCTTAAAGAAGCGCCGGCAGAGGATTTTGCCAATCGTGAGCAGGTCGCTAAGCTCTATCGCTATGCGTCTACACACGAGGACAACGATGGGCAAACGGTCAGCCTAGACGACTATATTGCACGCATGAAGCCAGGGCAGGAGAAAATCTACTACGTAACGGCTGACAGCTACGCCGCCGCGAACAACAGCCCGCATCTGGAAATCTTCCGCCAAAAAGGGATTGAGGTCTTGCTGATGCATGATCGCGTGGATGAATGGACGATGTCGCATCTGCACGAGTATGACGGCAAGTCATTCATCTCTGTCGCCAAGGGTGATTTGGATTTGTCCGCCATTGGCACAGAAGACGAGAAAGCCGAAGAGAAGGACAAGCAAAAAGCGGTTGAAGAGAATGCCAAGCCGCTGGTTGAGCGTGTCAAAACAGCGCTCGGTGAAAGAGTGGAGGATGTTCGTGTGTCACAGCGGCTGACGACATCGCCTGCTTGTGTCGTGCTGGGTCAGCACGATATGCCGCTGCACTTGCAGCAGCTGATGCGACAGGCCGGGCAGGCTGTGCCTGAGAGCAAACCTGTTCTTGAGATTAATCCGGAGCATCCCTTGTTGGTGAAGTTTGATCAAGAACCCGATGACGAGAAGTTTTCGGATTGGGCGCAGTTGCTGCTCGATCAAGCCGTACTGGCCGAAGGCGGGCAGTTGGACGACGCAGCAGGGTTCGTCCGTCGCATGAACACCATTTTTGTCGATCTATCAGGCGCGCAGTAGCTCGCCTCTTACCTTTTGCAGCGCATCCCCTCAATGATATCTCTCAATAAGGGGATGCCGCTGCGGTCAAGCTGTGCTATCTTTTTGTCATGAAAGCGGTGCGCTGTTGCGCGTCGTACCCGAGCTGCTGTCAACACAATAATAACGTCAAGGCTCGGCGTATTTCATCTGAATCACCACTTTTATTCTCTTTGAGTCGCTTGTAAGTCATTAAAATATTTATTGTTTTGATGTTATAGCGCCGCTTTGCTCAGCTGTGGGTTCACGACGACTAATTCATCACCGTAGAGGCTAGAGGATGCAGAGTATTGTTAAGATCGGTCTGGCGTGTAGTCTGACCTTGTTGATGTGTCAGCAAAGCCTGGCCGAATGGGATGCTTCGGCAGGCAGAAAAAAGGCTGAAACCTGCATGGGATGCCATGCGGTTCCTCACTACGTCAACACTTACCCCACCTATCATGTCCCCAAGTTGGGGGGGCAGCACAAGGAATATATCATTGCCGCATTGAACGGCTACCGCGATAAGCAGCGCTCGCACAGTACCATGCATGCCAATGCCGTGTCCCTGACTGATCAGGACATTGCGGATATCGCTGCTTATTTTGCGCAGGGTCTTGGGGGTGAGAAATGATCAGAGCATTGACTCACTGGACAGTACTTGGGGCCGCGCTTGTCGTCGGCGGCAATGCGCATGCCGGTGGTGATATCGAGGCCGGCAAAAAGCTCGGCGAGACAGTCTGTGTTGCTTGTCACGGGGTCGATGGCAACTCAGTGATTCCGATGAATCCGAAGTTGGCGGGTCAATATCAAAGTTATTTGGTGCAGGCCCTGCGAGACTACCGGTCCGGTGATCGTAAGAGCCCGATTATGGCGGGTTTTGCCGCTTCGCTGACGGATGAAGACATTGAAAACATCTCTGCCTATTTTGCGGCTCAAGATGGCGATCTAAAAACGCTTGATCGATAGTCCCCGTCCAACCCCGTGTATCGGGTGAAGGACGCTGAGTTTTCACATGTTTGCCAAAAAAAGCAGCCTTTAGGCTGCTTTTTTTATGCGTGCTCTGCGGCTCGAGGGCGAAATTGACGCTGGTCAACGAATCCCGGCTTGGGCTTGTGTCTACTAGCGGGCATGGAAACATACGCCGAAAACGTAGCATGAGCTGGAGAACGCTGGTCGTTGCCTGTGCCGCGGTGTTGCTGCCGGTTGTCGCTTGGGCGTGGAACGAGGGCAGTGAAGAGCAAGATGAGGCGATGCGATTGTCGCCCGATCTTGTCAACGGCAAAAAAGTGTTTGAGATCTGCACTGCCTGCCATTTGCCGCATGGTTGGGGAGCCGAGGACGGCAGTTTTCCGTTGCTGGCAGGCCAGCATCGGACAGTGATCATTAAGCAGTTGGCAGACATACGCGCCCGCAATCGGGATAACCCGACCATGTACCCGTTTTCTCTCCCCGACACGATAGGCGGCGTGCAGTCGATCGCAGACGTTGCGGCTTACATCGAGTCATTGCCGGCGCGCCCGGAAAATGGCAAAGGGCCTTATGCCGTTGGCACCGCTGAATACCAGATGGGGAAGCAGCTCTATCAAGAGCACTGCGTCGCCTGCCACGGTGAGCAGGGCGAGGGGGACTCTGGCCTGTATTATCCCAAGCTCAATGGCCAGCATTACCGCTATATGTTGCGACAATTTGAGTGGATACGAGATGGCAAGCGACGCAACGCCAATCCAGCTATGGAGCAGCAGATTCGCCAGTTTTCAGATGACGAAATGAAAGCGGTGGTGAATTACGTGTCCTATTTACCCGTGGCAGACACGCACTAACGCGATTGCGGTATCCCTTTTGCCGCGAACCCGATCCCATTGACTCACCCGTTATAGCTAATGATGCTTGATCACGGTATCCAAATCGCCTTGCCTGTCGCATTGATGATGATCATGGCGAGCTTGGGCTTAAAGCTACAGTTGCGCGACTTTCAGCAGATCTTGGCAAGTCCAAGGGCGTATCTCGTGGGTTTGGTTGCACAGCTGGTTATCGTCCCGATGATGGGGCTGCTCGCCGTTTACGTCAGTGGCATCGGTGGAGCGACCGCCGTTGGCCTGATGGTTCTGTCATTCAGTCCGGGGGGTTCGAGCAGCAATCTGTTCAGTGATTTGGCCCGAGGGAATGTCGCGCTGTCAGTCAGTCTTACACTCACGGCAAGCGTGGTGACGCCATTCACGCTGCCACTGCTGACGGCCGCTGCATTGGCTTATCAAGGGGGCGCGATGCAGGGGAGCTTCCCGGTTTTAACGGCCATGCTGCGTCTGTTTGTTGTCATGGTGATACCTTTGGCTGCGGCGATGGCCTTGCGGCATTATTCGCCGAGTGTGGCCAGCCGTGTGGTGGCGTGGTTTGCCCCTGTGGCATCCTTGTCATTTGCCGTGGTGATTGGCTTGATCGTGTTGCAGCAGTGGCCTCGGTTACCGGCGTTTATGGCGCAAGCCGGGTGGGCTATCGGGTTGCTCTTGGGGTCAACTCTGGGGGCTGGGTACGGTCTCGCTCGAGGTTTTTGTTTACGGCCTCAGGACCGTCGAACGATCACGATTGAGGCCGGTATGCAGAACGGTGGAATGGCCTTGTTGGTGACTGAGGGTTTATTGCGTAACCCGCAAATGTCTGTGGTTCCGGTATTATATGGATTGTTGATGCTGATTCCCGTAATCCTGATGGTCCGTGCCGCGCGTCGTGAAAAACCCGCAATCCAATAGCCTTTGGTGTGCGTTAAGACCCTTTTCGCTCGTCGTCGCCATCATCAGTGCGGGACTTGGCATTGCCTTGGCGTGGCAGCATGGCCATGCCGAGCCGGGTCTGGCCGTGCTCGTTATGTTGGGGGCGATGCTGTCGCAGTCAGGCGTGAATCTCATCAATGACCTTGAAGATTTGTCGCTCGGCTTGGTAAAGCAACAAACCGTTCGGAATTGTATTCTGCGCAATGCAGCTGTGGGTGTGTTATGTCTCGCCATCGCAGTTGGGATTGGAGGGTACTTGGCCTGGCTGCGGGGCTGGCCCCTCCTGGTGATCATGCTACTGAGTGGCGTACTTGCGCTGAATTACAATTTGGGCCCCATCCATTTCAAGCGCCGCGGTTTGGCGGTTTTGCAAGTATTCGTGCTGATGGGCGTTGTCTTAGTCCAAGGCGCTTACATGGCGATGGGCGGTGGGCTGTCGACACAGGTCATCGTATTGTCTCTGCCGATCAGTTGTTTGGTGTCATTGCTACTGCTGAGCAATGAGCTGCGTGACTGGGAATCTGATCGGCGTGACCACGTGCGCACCTTAACGGTTCGTGTCGGTTACCGGCGAGCTGTGCAACTTTACTGGGGGCTCGTGGTGACTGCTTATGTGTCATCCATTGGCTTGCTATGGGGGACGTCCCACACGGTCATCTGGTTGCTCGCACCATTGCCGCTGTTGCTGCCAATCCGACAGCATTTACGGGCTGAACATCGACCGCGGCTGACGCCCTTGACCGGGCGATTTTTCTTCGCCTTTGGACTCGCTTATCTGGCTGCGTTGCATTGGTAGCGGTTCGATCGATGCGCGCTGGATCATTATTCAGCCGGTGTGTCTCCATCGGAGATCATGGCGAGGATGGGTTCCAGATCGCTGGGCATCTGGATATGAAGTCCTTGTTTCTTTATGTTATCGATGACGGTCCGAGGGTCTTCGGTTGCGAGACGGGTGTGTTCATCCAAGGACAGCTCGAGGGCAAACGCCAATTCACCGACGGTGGTTTGCACGGCCGCCGGCAGCGCCGAAAAGTTGTCCTTCTCGGGTAAATACACGTAGAGCCCTGGTTTCTTCAGGCTGCGATAGACATAGCATTGCATAGACAAGTCCAAGAATGAGTGCGGGGTCAATCTCCCCTCGGGGATTCTACTTAACTTCCTAGATTCAATTAAACTATTCTTGGTCCGTTCTAGGCAGTGTTGCGGATTCTGCGCGTCGGCATTGCTTCGTGATAGAGGCGCAGTTTGTCGGCATGCTCCGTTTGTCAGGGCTGTACAGGCGCGTTGAATCTCCATGCGGAGTTGGATGGATCACTCGCATAGAAGAGAGGTCTGATTCCGCGCTTCAAAGGAACCAATGCCCGCAATTAGGCTCATTAGTAGGAAAGGCAATTGGCCTGACGCGACACCAATCATCTTATAATTGAGGCAAGCCTTCCGTGTATCAAACACTTCCTTTGTTGCAATACTCTGATTTTCCTCGAATTCGCCGTGCATCGCTTGAAATTTTGCAGGTGAACCTGGGGTATTACTGTAATCAGCGCTGCAAGCATTGCCATGTGAATGCAGGGCCTAATCGAAAAGAGACCATGAGTGCGCAAACTGCGGCCCAGCTCATGCGTTTTATGCAAAGTACCCAGGTGTCGACAATAGACCTCACTGGTGGCGCCCCCGAGTTGCATGCGCAGTTTAAACCGTTGGTGGAAGCGGGCAGACACGCGGGTTGCCGCGTGATAGATCGCTGTAACCTATCGGTGTTGTTTGAACCGGGACAAGAGGGGCTTGCGGACTACTTGGCGCAGTGGCGTGTCGATATAGTGGCGTCCTTGCCATGCTATTTGGAGGAGAACGTCAATGCACAGCGTGGACGAGGGATCTTTGAGAAAAGTATCAATGCGTTACGGGTCTTGAATGATCTGGGGTACGGTATTGATGGCAGTGGTCTCTCATTGGAGTTGGTGTATAACCCGCAGGGGCCTGAGTTGCCGCCGCCGCAAGCCGATTTGGAGGCGGATTATCGCGCCTATTTGGGCGAGCACTATGGTATCCAGTTTACGCGGTTGTTGGCTCTGGCAAACTTGCCGATCAAGCGCTTTGGGAGCACGCTCATATCGCGTGGGCAATTCGTTGACTACATGCAGTTGCTGAAGTCGTCTCACAGTGCTGCCAATCTGGATTCCGTCATGTGTCGCAACACCTTGAGCGTGGACTACGAGGGCTACGTCTACGATTGTGATTTCAATCAAATGCTCAACGTACCCGCCGGTGGTGGTAAACCCATCCATATTAATGATTTAGATCAGCAGGTCGACGCCGGAGCACCTATCGCCATCGCGGACCATTGTTACGGCTGCACAGCGGGTCAAGGTTCGAGTTGTGGTGGTGCCCTCGGCTGACGCAGGCGCTCAACGGCTCAGTGTCGTCATCCCGGTACTGAATGATCGCAATGCACTGGTGCGCTTGCTGGGCGATCTGCAATGGCTGCGGTCGGCTGGACATCAGCTTATCGTTGTTGATGGCGGCAGTGGTGATGGGAGCCTGGGATCCGCCCAAGCTCTGGCCGATCGGGTCATGATCTCCCAAGCTGGGCGGGCAACGCAGATGAATGCCGGGGCGGCCATCGTCAATACCTCGCACATTTGGTTTTTACACGCCGATACGCGTGTGTCTCGCCAGGCGTGTGAGTGTCTGTTGCAGGTGATACGCGCATCATCTGAGCCCTGCTGGGGGCGCTTTAACGTGCGCTTGGATGACGCAGATTACGTCTTTCGTGTGATTAGTTTTTTTATGAATGTGCGTTCATGTGTGTCGGGCGTTGCCACCGGGGACCAGGGGATTTTTGTTCATCGGCGATTGTTTCAGATGGTGGACGGTTTCCCACGCATTGCGCTGATGGAGGACATTGCATTGTCAAAGCAGTTACGTCGCACCATGCGCCCGCGGTGCTTGCGTGAGCCTTTACAGGTTTCTGCTCGGCGTTGGCGTGAGCACGGCATCGTGAAAACCGTGTTGCTCATGTGGGGTCTGAGGTTGTTGTATGTTGTGGGGATGAGTCCCAAGGTATTGCATGGCTGGTACTATCGACGGTAACGTACATCAGCCCGTCCTTTTACAAATATTTACAAAGCGCCCGCTGCCAGGGCGGGTAAAAACCCGCTTACAAACGGTTTTGACACCCAAGCAGGCGGCAGAGGTTCATGCAACCTTGACCCGCGTTTGTTTAGACAAATTTTCAGGTTTGCCGGCGCGCTTCCGAGTGGAGTTATGGGGGGATGCGCCGGCGACCACACCCTTCTTTGCCGAGTTGTTGCAGGCGCATCCGCGATTAGGATTTAGATTGCAAAAAGGTAAAGATTTGGGTCAGCGCATGGCTTTTGCTATGAGATCCGGTTTATTGCGTTCTCCTCGCGTGTTGCTGATCGGGACGGACTGTCCTGCACTTCAGGTTGACCATCTCCTTAGCATCGCTAAAGGCATGCAAAATCGCCGGCTGGAACTCATTGCCGCGGAAGACGGGGGTTATGTCTTGATCGGTGGCAAGTCTTATCATCACCGGGTATTCAGAGGCGTCGATTGGGGTACGGCTTGCGTGCTGCAACAAACGGTGCAACAGGTGCGGCGCATAAACTGGCAAGTTTGTATTCACGACGTATTGTGGGATATTGATGAGCCACAAGATTTAGCGCGAGCTTACAAAACTAAATTGATTTGCGATGAACGAATTGATGCCCAATTAATTTTGTAACTGTCAATGCGAATATAATTCAATATGGCAAATTAAAATGAATCATTGCGAAAAAGAAAGTGGTCTGCAGGCGCAGCGTTTGGATAAGTGGTTATGGGCCGCACGTTTTTATAAAACCCGGAGTCTGGCAGCTCAGGCTATACAGGGTGGAAAGGTTCATTTAGAGGGGCATCGTGTAAAACCCTCAAAACAAGTTTGCCTCGGCGCGAAGCTTCGGATCAAGCGCGACGAATGGGTCTTTGATATCGAAGTAAAAAGGCTGAATTTACAGCGTAGGCCTGCGAAAGAAGCGGTATTAATGTACGAAGAAAGTCCTGAAAGTAAAAAAGAGCGCGAGCGTATTATGGCGCAAATCAAGGCAATTCGCGCGGTCGACAGATTGGCAAAACCTGCTGCCAAACCAAACAAAAAACAGCGGCGTGATATTGTTAATTTTCGTAAAAAATGAAGAATGTTTTTTTGTTTACAAAACATACAAATCTATACAGATAACAAATTGCTGACCCAATTTGCCAGTGTTAGCCTAATTGCTTAAATGGACTGCCTGCGTGCAATGAATTTATTGCGACTCTCAATGTCACCTAAAAACCCACAATCTAGTTCTGAAATAGGACAGCCGGAAAATGCAACTGTGGTTCAATCTGCAGAGCATAATATCAATCCGGAAAAGATCAGCGCCAATGCTTTGAAAGTATTGGATGCGCTGACGACTGCGGGTTTTGAGGCTTACCTTGTTGGTGGTGGTGTCCGCGATTTATTGCTTGGCTTAAGTCCAAAAGATTTTGACATTGCAACGAGCGCAAGTCCTGAAGAGATCAAGCCCTTGTTTCGCAACTGTCGGTTGATCGGTCGTCGTTTCCGACTCGCTCATGTTGTGTTTGGTCGAGAGGTGATCGAGGTCGCCACCTTTCGTGCCGATCATGGGCAGGGTGAGGGCGGCGAATCGCGCGCTGACGGACGTATCGTGCGCGACAACGTATTCGGCACCGTTGAAGAAGATGCGCTGCGCCGAGACTTCACCATCAATGCTCTTTACTACGCCAATCATGATGCGGCAGTGTTGGATTTTGTCGGTGCGCTAGAGGACATCAAGTCGCGGACATTGCGGTTGATCGGTGAGCCCGATGTGCGCGTCAAAGAGGATCCCGTGCGGTGTTTGCGTGCCGCACGATTTTCCGCAAAGCTCGGGTTTGATGTGGCGACAGATGTTCGTCAGGCCATGACGGAACACGCGCATTTGTTGCGTGACATCCCACCGGCACGGTTGTTTGAAGAAGTGCTCAAGTTGTTCCACAGCGGGCATGCCGTTCAAAGTTTCGATAAGTTGCGAGAGTTTGATCTATTGCAGTATCTCTTCCCTGTCGCAGACGATCGCCTTAAGCGCGATGATGCGCGCTTTGAAGCATTTGTGTATCAGGCACTTCAAAACACAGATGATCGCATTGCCGAGGGTAAGCCCGTCACGCCCGCGTTCTTGTATGCGGTGATGCTGTGGCCGCAAGTGGAAAAACTGGCTCAGGATTATCTTGATGAGGAGCCGCCTGTCACCGCTATCCTTCGCGCTGCCGACAGTGTGGTGACCGCGCAAATGGCGTATACGTCTCTGCCCAAGCGGTTCTCGGTACCTATGCGTGAAATTTGGGCCATGCAGCCTCGACTAGAGCGCTATCAGGGTAAGCGAGCCCTGCATTTGTTGCGCAGCGCTCGCTTTAGAGCGGGTTATGATTTTCTGCTGCTGCGTTCTCACGTGGACAGCAATTTGCGAGAGCGCGCTGACTGGTGGACGAAAACACAAGAGTCTCATCCGGTTGAGCCCGACCATGGTCGTCGATTCCCTCGCACCCGCTCTGGTAAGTCCTCTCGATCTGGCACCAAGTCTCGCGCTTCCTGAGCGCAATCATCAACTTCTCTTCTCGCGGCACTCCCTCGGGTCGTCAAGATGCACATAACATCGGTACAGGCCTGTTAACATACATTGGCAATGTTTGTGCCCAAAGCACTCGCTGCGCTCGCGGGGGCAGGCTCTCGATGATTTGGAACGCCCGTGTGATGCGCCCCACGCCTTGATGGGCGCTTGTCAGTCTCAATGGAGGGCGTTTTCATCGTGTCAGCAAAGCTGAATACCGTTTATATTGGTTTGGGCTCTAATCTGCAGCAACCACTGCAGCAGGTTATGCGTGCCGTAGATGCTCTGCGAGGCACAGCTGATTTAAACCAGGTGCGATGCTCTTCGCTCTACCGGTCTTTGCCGCTTGGCCCGCAAGACCAGCCTGACTTTATCAATGCTGTGGTTGAAGCACAGACAACGTTGTCGCCGCATGCGCTTTTGGCGGTATTGCAGGCCTTGGAGAATGACTTTGGTCGGGAGCGGGGCGGAGAGCGTTGGGGCCCACGAGTGCTGGACCTCGATGTCTTGCTGCATGCGGATACTGTGATCTCTAGTGAGGCCTTGGTTGTACCTCATCCGCAGTTACACCGTCGTGCTTTTGTCCTACGGCCTTTGGCTGAATTAGACGAAAACCTCTCGATTCCAGGCTTGGGTTCGTTACAATGCCTGCTGAGCAAACTGTCGCCGAATGACTTGGCGGCATTGGAGATAGTACAACCGTGCAGCACCAGTTTATTGTCATAGAGGGGCCTATTGGCGTGGGCAAAACCAGCCTCGCAAGACGGCTCGCTGCGTCTACCGGGGCGGGCCTGCTGCGTGACCCGGAAGCCGACAACCCCTTTCTCGAGACCTTCTACAACGCTGCCGGTGCCTGCGCTTTGCACACCCAGCTGGATTTTTTGATCCGTCGCTACGAAGCGTTGGAGGCCTTGGCTGATGAAGACTTCTCGCAGCCACTGGTCAGTGACTTCCTGTTTGCCAAAGATCGCTTGTTTGCGGAACTCACACTCAACGATGATGAGTTGTGGATTTACGATAAGGTACGCGCGCGTCTCAATGCCGAGTTGCCAGAGCCGGACCTGCTCATTTATCTACAGGCAACACCCGAAACACTGATGGACCGTATTGAGATACGCGGGGTAGGGTTTGAGCAGCGGATGGCGAGCGGGTATTTGCAGCGGTTGACCGATGCGTATTCGAATTTCTTTCATGATTATGCGGCATCACCCTTGTTGATCGTGAACACGTCCGATATCAACTTTGTCGATAACCAAAAAGACTACGACGACTTGCTGGAGCAGATCGGCGAGATTACTGCGGGGCGGCATTTCCTGAATCCATTGCCAGCTTAAGGCCTTGTACAGGAATTGTGTTCAGGAATTTACAATTGCGGTGAAATCCTAACCCGCTCGGCAGGTTCGCAATTTATAATGTGTGGATGGGGGCCGCCGCCAAGCGTAAGGTGAGTGTGTCCGAGGCCGGCAGTTAAGGCTGTAAATTGCTGTCGATATCACTGCGACAGGACCTAAGAAACTATGACAGATAATCCGAGTTTACGCATTGTTGTCCTAGAAGACGACAGCGATCAAGCTGCATTGATGAAAAACTGGATCACTGCTGCGGGTCATCATTGTACGCATTATGGGGATATCCCATCGTTTCAGCGTGAGTTCCGCAAAAACACGGTTGATGTGATCGCCATCGATTGGGGAATGGGCGATGGATCGGGCCTCGACGTGGTCGTCTGGCTGCGGCAAGCGGTCGGCAGCGATATCCCAGTGATTTTTATCACGGCACGCCAGGCGGAAGAAGACATCGTCACCGCGCTGGAAGCCGGCGCTGATGATTACTTGGTAAAACCTGCCCGTGAAAAAGAAGTCCTGGCGCGGCTGAAGGCACTGGCGCGTCGAGCACAACCGGAATCTGAAATTCTGGAGTTTCCACCCTATCAATTTGATACCGGGAATCGCCAGGTGCGCCATGACAACGAGATCGTGCGGCTCACCGAAAAAGAATACGATTTGGCCGTGTTTATGTTTCGCAATCGCGGGCGAGTGCTGTCGCGCCAACATTTACTGACCGCTGTGTGGGGCACCTCGGCTGAACTGAATACGCGCACGGTTGATACGCACGCCAGCCGCCTGCGCAAGAAGCTGCAGTTTTCCGCATCCGGTCGTTGGCGACTGACTTCCATTTACCAACATGGCTATCGCCTGGATGAGTAAGCTGCCCACCCACCTTCAGCAGCGACAAGCGGTGT
>DOIU01000214.1 GCA_003511825.1 Gammaproteobacteria bacterium
GCGCCCGCGAGCTGTTATTGCACGACTTGAGCGCCACGCCAACCATTGCCGAGTTGGCGCTTGCGACAGGCCTCAATCAGCTCAAGCTCAAGCGTGGGTTCAGGCACCTCTTCGGCACCAGCATTTACGCCTTGTTCTTGCGCGAACGCATGAACCGCGCACGTCAGCTCTTGCGCCATCACAATGTCGGCGACACGGCCCAGCTCCTGGGCTACAGAAACACCAGTCATTTCAGCAAGGTTTATCACAATCAGTTCGGTGTCCTGCCTAGCCAGGCGCGACGGGACGGGGTGTAGATGCATGGTGATGAGGTGTTCGTTGAGCACGTACGGGCATGCAATACGGGTACGCTCTGCCATCCTCGTCACGCATGACGCGTTCGGTCTCGAGATCAAATAACTGCATGAGCAGCTCGGGGTGGATCACCTCTACCGGTGCGCCATCGGCGATGAGGGCACCGCTTTGCATGGCCAGTAAGCGGTCGGCGTAACGGCTGGCTTGGTTGATATCGTGCAGTACCATCACTACTGTCGTGCCATGGTCGCGGTTCAACTGCCGCAGCAAATCCATAATCTCCAGTTGGCGCCCGATATCGAGAAAGGTGGTGGGTTCGTCGACCAACAACACATCGGCCTGTTGCGCGAGCGCCAACGCAATCCAGCCACGCTGGCGTTCGCCGCCGGACAGGGCGTGGAAGGGTCGCCTGCGATAGCGGTGCATACCGGTGATAGCCAGCGCCCACTCTACTGCCTCGTGATCCTCCGCCCTCGGGCGTTGAAAGATGCCCTGGTGTGGATAGCGGCCGTGTTGCACCAGTTGCTCAACACTGATGCCGTCGGGCGCGATCGGGTTTTGCAGCAACACCGCCAGTCGCTGCGCACGCTGGCGCGCCGGCCAGGCGTTGAGCGGTTTGTCGTCTAAGGTGATTGCACCTTGTAGCGGCGCGAGTAAACCACTCAAACCGCGCAGGAGCGTCGATTTACCGCAACCGTTGGGACCGATAATACAATTCATCGTGCCGTATTCGATGGATACAGAGATATCCTTAACAACAACGTGATTGCCGTACCCCAGGCGTAGCCGGTCAGCGCTGAGCATCAGTGTGTCCCTCGTGCTTGCCGGTATAACAGCAGGAGAAAAACCGGGATACCGACCAAGGTTGTCAACGCACCGGCAGGCAGCTCGCTAGGGCTGAGCAGCGTGCGTCCGAGTAAGTCTGCAATCAATAGCAGCAGCGCACCGCACAGCAGGCTGGTGAACGTGAGATAGCGTATATCACTGCCTGTGAGCAGCCGTGCAAGGTGAGGTGTTACCAATCCGACGAAACCGATCGGCCCCGTGATGGCCGTGGCGCTGGCTGCAAATACCACCGCAAGTGCAATTGCACAGAGTCGCCACAGCTGCAGATTCAATCCCAGTGCGCGGCTAATGTCATCATTGAACCGCAACAATGACAGCGGGCCCAACAACATCAATAAGCCAATCACGCCCGCGATTGACCAGGGCAGGAGCACGCCCAGGTGCGAAAAGTCGCGTCCGTACAAGCTGCCGGCTAACCAGATCAGACTGGTTTCTACACGTCCGGCCCCCCAAACCACCACCACCCACATCACAGCGGCGTGTAGTATGGCGCCAATGGCGACGCCGTTTAGGGCCAGCTTGGTGGGACTCGCGCCTGAGCCCCACGACAAACCCAACACCAATGCGGCGGTCGCCAAACCGCCCAAGAGTGCCGCGAGTGGTAACCATTCCAAACGGGTGGGGGTGGGTTCGCTGCTCAGTAGCGTGTTGGCCAGCAGATCATGCAGTAATAAAAACGCCACTACCGCAAGACTGGCGCCACTGGACACACCAATGACGCCAGGATCGGCCAAGGGGTTTCGAATCACGGATTGCAAAATCAGCCCAGCGATGGCGAAGTGCATACCCACGATGGCCGCGAGGAGGATTCTTGGTAAGCGCAAATGCCACATCACGTCATGACTTACTGTGCCGGCTTGTTCGGCACGTAGGCCCTGCACAACCTCAGACACGGACAAGCTGGCTGATCCCATTAACAGAGATACGATGATCACTCCGGCCAACAGCAGTAACAGACAGGCGTTCACCGTGCGAATCTGCTGTGGTTGTGGAGCAAGAGCGCTCGACGCTAGCATGGTTGCTTGCCAATCAGATACACAAACAGCGGGCCGCCGAGCAGCACACAGAAAATGCCGACGGGTACGTCTTGTACTTTGGCGATCAGGTCCGCTATTCCTATCAAACTTGCGCCCACGAGCGCAGATAAGGGCAGCAGCCAGCGGTGAGGCAACTGCCCACCCAAGCCGCGCAAGCCATCGCCGCGCAGACCAAGGCGCACGATATGAGGCGCAATCAGTCCGATAAAGCTGATCGGTCCGGCGACGGACACCGTGGCGGCGGTCAGGATCACGGCGGTCATGCCCAGCAACAATCGCCAACGGTGGATACTCACCCCCAGCGAGGTCGCGGTATCGTCATCCAGCATTAACAGATCCAGTGCGCGGGCAAAGCTGACGCCCATGACCAGGCCAAGCAGAGCGAACGGTGCGAGTTGGCCAACGTGCTGCCAGGTGCGATCGCCTAGGCTGCCCGTCAGCCAAACGTACAAGCCCATGGCTTCGCCGTCGGAAGCGATCAACAACACAGAGATGCCCGCAGCGAAAAACAGGGCCACGCTCATGCCCGCCAGCGTCAGGTACACGGGGTTCAGCCGCGTTTGCCAAGCGATCCCAAACGTCAGTGCTGCGGCCGACAAACCGCCCACGGTGCCCACACTCAGCCGCTGGCCATAGGAAATATCAAATACCACCAGGCCGATAACAATGGCAAAGGCCGCTCCCGAGGTGACGCCCATCAAACTCGGTGAGCCCAGCGGATTGCGGGTGATGGACTGCACAATGGCACCCGCCATCCCCAACACAGCGCCAACCATCAGCCCCAGCACCGCGCGAGGTAAACGCAACTGCCAGACGACAAAACTGGGCGTGTCATCGTTTGGGGTTTTCAGTGCTTGCAGTATCTGATCCAACGAAAGGCTGAAGTCCCCCACGCGCAGTGACATGATCAGGCTGATGGCCATCGCTACGACGCAGACGGTGACCAGTACGGTCACGCTTCGCAGCTCGATAGTATCGTCATGGTGCGTGAGTTGCATTGACATGCTCAATCGCTGCTAAACGCTGCAGGTCGTGCGCGTGCGGCGACAGGGATGTCACTGGGTGCGGCAAAGGTTGCCGGGTAGAACAGGTGAGCCAATTCACGCAAGACCATATCGCGTGCAATGGGCCCATGCGGCATGACGTAGTGATCGGCCACGCGATACACACGCTGTTGTTTGACCGCTGTTAAGCGTTGCCATACCGGATGCTGCGCGAAGGGGCCACTGTCGCCCTTAAACGCAAGAATGACATCCGGGTCTAGCTGCAGCAGCTTTTCCATCGAGATGGGAGCGGCAAACGGATTCTTCAGAGAGGGGGCCAACTCACTGGCGCCAAAAGCATTGTTGACCTGGAGTTCGCGCATGATATGCACGGCGAGATGGTGGTCGTAAAACGCAAAGGGCACATCGTCCCAATACCACAGCAACACGCTACGCAAGCCGCCTGGGGCCTTGTTGCCAAGCTCGGCCATACGTGCGGCAAAGTCGCGATTAAGCTGTGCGCCTTCCTCGGCTTTGCCCAGCGCCGTCGTCATGCCGAGTATGGCGCGATCGGAATCCGCGTAGTCAATCAGGTCGTAGGCGAGAAACGGCGCAATCTGCTCAAACTTCGCTGCGTGTGGCTCGGTGTAGGTGCGTATGCCCACGATCAGATCGGGTTTGAGTTGCGTGAGCACTTCCATATTGGTCTCATGCACTTCACCCAGGTCCGTCACATGAGCAACTGTGTCCCCGAGAAAGCGCGTGCGCTGATGATTCAGGGTGGACAACCCGCTGGCTTGACTACCCAGAGCTTGCATCACGTCAGCCGCAAACACGGAGATCGCTGCCACCGATTCGGGGCGGTGTGTCAGTGTGACCAGTTGCTGACGATCATCCGTAATCGCTACCGGATAGGTATCGGCTAACAACAGCTCGGTGCGTGTGAACACGCCGAACAGCACGGCAAATGGAATGATGAACAGGCGCATTAATCTGGCTCCTAGTAATGCATGCGTGCCTGCACGCCGACGATTTGCGGCTCGCCGGCCATCTCGGCATTGGCAAACATCGAGATGGCGTATTCCTCGTCTAATAGATTGCGCCCAAACAGATAGGCAGAGAACTGCTCGGATTCGTAGCCCAGCTTGGCATTGAGTAGGGTGACGGCATCTTGCTCAAAGGCGTTGGCTTCATCAAAGAACTTGGCGCCGTTGTGTGCCAGGTCAAGGGAGGCGAACCAACCGTTGTCGTTGCGGTAAATCGTGCCCAGATTGACCGTAAATTCGTTCGCATTAGGCAAGTGTTTGCCACTGAGATCGCCACTGATGCTGTTCGGGTAGTCGTCGAATTCATACTCAAACATATAGCCTGCGTTTGCGAACAGCTCCCAAGCCGGTGCCGGGCGCGCGCGCAGCTCAAGTTCCACACCTGAGCTGTGGGCCTCTGCGGCATTCTGTTTGAGGTAGACCAATGCGCCTTGCATGGTCACGGGGGTTTCAACTTGCAAATCCTCCCAGTCAACGTAAAACACCGCCGCGTTGAATTCGATGCGCTCGTTGGCCAGCAGGCCTTTGTAACCCACTTCATAGGTGAGCGTGTATTCCGGGTCGACGGCTTCGGTGATCACCGTTGGGTCCAACTGCACATTGTTGTAGTCGCCGGCCTTGTACCCGCGTGAGACTGAGGCGTAAAGCCGCTGATGATCGCCCAACAGCTTGGCGATGGATACCGAGGGCAGGAGCGCGAACCAGTCTTCGTCAAACGATTTGCGGGCAAAGCTGCTGCCATCGGCAAACCCTTCCCAGTCCAGATCCTTTTTTTCATAATCCATGCGTAAGCGCCCGGTCAACTCGAGGCTGGGGCGAGGGGAGAATACCGCTTGGCCAAACAAGGCGGCGCCCCGTGTTTCGATAGTGGATTCCTGTGCCTGAGTCATGCCTGGCGGCAGCCCCCACGCATCGGCGTTGACGCCAAGGCGCATCGTTGTCTCGGTGTCGAGATCTTCCGCCAGAAAAAACGCACCCGCCAGCCACGTCAAGCCGCCATCGGTCTCGCCCTCCAGACGAAGTTCCTGGGAGACCGTGTTGTAGATTTCGTCATACTCACCGGTGGAGATGTCGAGCGAGGTGAAATCCCAATCATGCAAAAACCCATAGTTGGAACGTGAGTAGGCGCTGATAGATGTCAAGGTGCTGCGCCCTAGGTCGTGTTCCCAGGTCAAGGTCGGTGAGACCAGCTTGCCATCGTTGTACCCGGGTTCGTTGTTTTCCGTCTTAAGGCCGCCACCTGCGACATAGCTGTCAAACCCGCCATCAAACGTATCGGCCGTTAAACCAAGCGTGATTTTATTGCCATCATTGGGCGCAAAAACCACTTTGCCACGGCCAGACACTTGTTCATGGTCATTGCCATCGTCAATGCCGAGGTGCGTGTTTTCAAAGAACCCATCGCTCGAACGATACCCCAACGCAATACGATACCCGGAAGTTGTATTGATGGGGCCGCCAAAGGCCGTATTGAGTTTAAGCGTGTTATAGCTTTCATAGCTTGCCGTGGCATCGGCAGAGAAGACGTCTGTCGGATCACGCGTGATGACATTGACAACACCCGCGTGCGTATTGCGCCCGTAAATAGCGCCTTGACTGCCGCGCAACACCTCAATGCGTTCGACATCAAGCAGGGTATCCGTCGCCACATAGGGTTGAGTAACGCCATCAGCATTGACGTTCCAGACCTTGTTCATATTGGTCGTACCGCCGATGCCGCGATACACCAAATACGTGGTATGGCTGTCCGCACGATAAAAACCAATATTCGCCGCGTGATTGGCGACACCTTCTAAAGTGTCGACCGACAGATCATCCAACGTATTGCCATCAAACGCGCTGATACTGTGAGGCACATCCTGCTTATCACGCTCGAGCTTATCCGCCGTGACTGTGATGACCTGTAGTGCCTCAGCATCATTGGTTGGGGGTTGATCGGAATCCGTATCCGCCCAAACAACGGACGGCGATAATACCGCGGCCATCGCGGTCGCTAACAGCGTGGGCTTGAAAGCGGCGGGGTGTGCTTGCATGGCTATTCCTCGTGCACGGTGATGCTGAATCGATAAAAGAACATCACAGTACGCGGGGAGGCTAGCCCAGCGTTATTCGAATCGGTATTTTTTGGCCCCTAGCGGTATTTTTTTGCGGAGCAGCTATTGGGCCTTATCAGTGTGGCCGTAGCTTTCACGACGAGGTAAGAGAAAAGTACCTGACGCTTGTTTCTACCCAAGAGGAGGCGCTGGATCACTGCTGAAAAGCAGTATATTGTACATTCAGGTTACTAGAACATGCATGAGATCCGGTGGCTGTTGGCCAAGTCAAGGACTATTTGAGGCAACAGTGCTAGTTCTATGAGGTTTGCCTTAACAGGTGGGGTTTGTCTAGAATAATTTTTTAGGTGTTCTCTAGTGGATACACCTTGAAAGATCATTAAAAACCAGGCTCTTAGGGCTGTATAAGTGGTTGCTCATGCCGGCCGTAGCCTAACTGTCCTCACGTATTCGTACAGGTTTTCGCCTTTAGTTTTTCTTTGTTGATGTCCTTTTTAGAACTTCAAATGAAGCACTCCAAGTCTCTTCACTGTCATCATAAATTGAAATGTGGGTATGAGAATCATGTATGACATAGAAGCCCTCTTTTGGATTGTTTTTGATAAAAAATCTTTTCATTTTTAAATTCTTGAATTCTTTTAGAGTTTCATAGCCTAGTGTTTTCCCGGAATAGCCGTCCTGGCAAACCTCGCAGTCTTCCATGCTACCTATATGTAAAGAACCTATCTGTGTTTTCGGTTTTTTAAAGGAGCCATCATCAGATATCTTCCAGGGGCCACTGAAAAAATTCTGATATTTTGAGTTTTTTCTAAATGAATAAAAGAATCTATTGGGTATTGGGAATATGCCTCCCATGACTCGGATTGCAATTATGTCTTCCAGTTCTCCATTTATAAAGTTGGTGATTTGTTCTTTGAAGTGGACCCCATTGA
>DOIU01000119.1:0-6358 GCA_003511825.1 Gammaproteobacteria bacterium
CGCAGGACCTGACTGTCGATCAATGCAGACTGTTCAGTATGCCCTGTACTGAAGTCCTCGACAGCGGCATGAATGGGCTTGTGCCTGAGTGCTTCGATAAAGCGGCTGATAACGGTGGTGGTGTCCGGCATGCGTTCGCTACAGAGCCTATCGTTTTCACAGGCCTGTAACAGTGCGTAAAATGCCTGATCACTGCGATAGGCAATTTCGCTGCCGATCACATGTTCGGGATACACCGGGGAATCCAACACAACAGACCTGATGCTGCCGGCATGCTGGCGCATATAGTGTGTTGCGACGCGCGTTCCGTAGGACACGCCATACACGTTCCAGCGCTCGACGCCCAATGCTGCTCTCACTCGCTCAAGGTCCTGGACCCAATTGACCGTGGTGTACTGTGCAGGGTCCGCTTCCAGTTGCTGCAGACATTGTATTGTGGCCCGCTGTAAGCGTGCATAATCCGGATCATGCGGGTCGAAGTTGAGCTCTGAAAAAACTGCCTCGCAGTTCATCGGATTGGAGCGGCCCGTGCCGCGTTGATCAATGAGATAGAGGTCTCGGTGTTTGGCAAGGCGCGGCCATTGGCTGTCCACGAACAAAAAGGCCTCGGCAGCCGACTGCCCCGGGCCACCCGCTAACAGAACCACCGGATCTTCAATGTTTTTCACGTGTCGGCGAGCGGGCAGTCTGACGACAAAAATGGGGATGGTCTTGCCGGTGGCGCGAGCGTGATTCTCTGGCACGTCCAGCCAGGCACATTGAACTTTGCGGTCGGTCTGTTGGCTGGGAACCGTGCAATGGCGAAATGCCAACTCACCGACGCGATCGATGATCTCGTTCTGGGGATTGATGATCTCATGCCAGGCGGCATCTTGCGCCATGCTTTGCGGCGGCAGCAGCCCTGACAATCCCAGGCAAAGCCAGAGTAGGTGTTTCAGTCTGTGCATGATGAACACTCAGGAGAACGTTGTCAGTTGAGAAAAACCGAGGGAGAACGGATAGGCATCGTGCTGCTTGGATATTACACGATGTTGCGTTAATCCGCTATTTTCCCCCGATCGTTGACGGCTGGGGTGTCAAGACACAGCTGCGGTACTCGCCATTAGGGGCTGCGGTAGAGATCAACCAGGGTCGTGCTGCCTTCTATCGGGCCGCTGTTAAAGCCCGTGACTCCAAAGACCGCATCGCCAATTTGGGCGGGCATGCGGGTGAAGCGGTATTCCTCATACAGCGGGCTGTCGTAGGGGAATCCACTGAGTCGGATGGTGTCGGAGGCAATGATCTCCCAGCTAACAGTGTCACTGCCTGAGACTGCGGTGTAGTCTGCGTTAAACCGGATCACGGTTTTGTAAGGGCTGTCTTTCAGTCCATTCACGTCCAGCTCATACGTCCACCCTGCGAAATCTGAAGCAGCCAGATTGACGGTGCCGGAGGTGCTTTCGTATTTCCGCACGAGCCGGGTACTTTCATTAATCGTTTTTGCGGTTTGCCCGCTGCCGCTCACGGTTGTGACAAACACTTCGTCGCCGACATCGGCTGGCATATGGGTGAACTCGTATTCTTGATAGGTCGGGCTGTAACTGAAATCGTAAAGCCGCACGGTGTGGTCCGACGAGAATTCCCATTGCACGAGTTCGCCACTATCTGAGCTTTTCTCTGGCTGATAAATGGCGGTTTGATCGGCAAGGAATGTGACTGAGGTGAGGGGAATGCCTTCGGGGCTACCATTCACATTGAACGCGTAAACCCAACCGACGAAATCCGCGTTGCTGAGGGTAAATTCCGGTCGTGGATCGATTTCCCGAAAAACCACAATTTCCGTGTCAATATAAGTGGATTCAGGCCCGGTCATAAAGGCGACAACTTGTCCTTTGTGGGGGGGTGCTTCAAAGACGAGTTGCTTGGGTGATTCCCACACGGCGCCGGTGTTCTGAGAGCCGCTATTAAGATACAAGGTGTTGCCTTGGATCTCCCAGGTCATGCGATACGTCGTCGCGTAAGCGTGTCCGGTGTCGCGTGGTCGGAAATCAACTTCGTTATTGTTGTAAAACAAAAAGTCAAACTCGAATTCGCCATAGCCGGCCTGACTGCCGACATCTGACAAGGTGATCAGTCGATGGATAAAAAGCTGTTCGGTGAGTGGCCCGCCTTGTCCGTTTCCGCCGTTGTTGTTTTCGTCACCATTGCCTGGTGTGCTGGAGTCACTCCCGCCTCCGCAGGCGACCAGTACAATGAACGATAGCGTGATAAGTCCTTGATAAATTCGCATGCGACCTCCCAGTTGCTTTGCGAGCCAAATTATAGACGAGTTTGTCCTTTTAGAAGACAGGTCGCTGTGCATTTCAGCCGGTGTATTGACCAACTGTAATCCGTTTCTGGATCGGTGATTCGGGCGGATAAAAAAAGCGGTGAATTTAGGCGGTATTAGCAAACTTTTCACCGCAAGGCTCGTTACTTAATTGGGTGATGTTGATTAACCCGTGACTGGTTTATCGCTATAACTTTCGTTATAGGTCGTTCGATAAATTTACAGACCCCATGGCCCTGAATACAGTTACGTTCGAATCTGAATGATTCTGAATTTTCTTTTAATCTTCGAAAGATATATGAGGGTAGTAAAATGGCAGAGTTGAATGTTGGCGGTTTCATCGCCTCAATGGAAAAAATGACTGCACAGTCTATGCAGATTCAAAATGCAACTCAGGAAAACGCGATTACTCGTTCTAACCACAAAATGCTGCATGAAACGCAAATGTCTGGTCTGAAGTCTATGGATGGCGTAGCAAACTCTGCCTCCAAGCTTCTGGGTCAGCAAGGCAGCCAGATGTCTCAAGTGTAAATCTGGTCTTTGGCAAGGAGCAGCTGTCTGCTCCTTGCTGTTTGGTTTTCTATACCGCGTCTGTGAAGGAAAATGCCATGAACATTTCTGTCGAGTTTTTACAACGATTGTCTCAAATCGGTTATGCGGCTTGTTTTAAAGACCAGGGTGACCGAGGTGAGTTTATTCTCGATGCTGTTTATGGTCTTAAACCTGGTCAGGAGCCGACGTTGGTGGGCAAGGCGGTTGGTAAAATTGCCGTGCGAAAGTTTGATGAGGCGATCGATCTGCTGCAAAACCGTGTGCTGACTGAAAACCCTGACAATCTCACCGCGAAGTGCTTTTTGGGGCTGGCGTTGTCAGAGACGGGCAGTCAGTCGGAGGCTGAAGACCATCTGGAAGAGGTCATGATGCTCGGCAATGATGATCACCGTGCTGTCGCGTCTGCAGTGCTTGGCGCCTAGTTGCCAGAGACAGGAGTCTATTGATGGTTGATGCAGTGACAAGCATGGCGCTAGAGCTGGCCCTGAGGGCAGCGTCTGTCGCAATCACCGACGCCTCTCCTCAGCAGGGTAAGGCGGTGGAGCAGTTTCGTGCTGATCTGACAGGTGCGTCCCCCATCTCTGGTGATGTGCCTGGCCCAGACACGACCCGTTTGCAGATCGGTCGGGCAGAGGCGTCAGACAATGCACTTAATAAGGTGTTTGATGCGTTTGCACAAATGGACGCTGGCTATGATCGGATCTTTGACAGCCTTAGGACGCGCTCAACATTTTCCAGCTACCTTGAACAGAAAGGTCTCGTGCACGGGGGCGATAACGGCTCGTCTGCCGCATCGGGACACAGCCACAACTTTGGACCTGAGAAGAGCCCGGAGGGCATGAGCGTTGAGGACTATTCCGAATCGCTCAAGTCGACCACGCGTGAGCAACTTGAAATCATGGCCGCGACAGAGGAATTTGCGCTCGAGCAGTCGCGATTCAAGATGGCTTTCGAGTTCTGGGTGGCCAAAATGAAGGTGCTGACTGCGGTCACCAAACAAGCGAATACCGGCATCAAAACACTGTTCCAGTCACAGTAAAGACGTCGGTCAACACTACTTTACGCTTAGGGTAATCAACATGAGTATATTTAGTTCAATAAAAACGACCTTGAGATGTTTGGAAGCTCAGGGTATGAAGCCTGTTGCATCGGCGCAGCCAAGCGTTTTGCCATGTTTTAACAAGCCTTTTACACCGGGCAATCTCACTCGCTGTGGCTCGCGGGGGCAGTCAATTTGTATCGATCTGGGGCGACCCGGAGGGCCGCGTATATTACCGAAATGTTTTGGCCGAGCGCTGGATAAGGTGACGGGTGGCATCGCGAACTACGCAAACAATGCCGACCGTGCCATGGATGCCCAGAAAGACAAATTTGGTGGTCGAGCCGAGTTTGACAAGCTGGAGGGCGCTGTTGATCAACTCCGAGCAGCCGCGAGCCAGCTCGCTGACAAACCTTATTGCGCAGATGCTCGCAAGGCGTTCAGCGAAGCCGCAGCAAACTACAAGTCTGCTGTGGACGGCTTGGCGGGTGAAATGGCACCGCAAGATCTCGCACCGATGATGACCAACGCCGACAAGCTGATGCTTGCCAGCAAAGGGCTTGAAAGCGCCGGGCCTAACACCCGTGCGAGCACGAGGTACGCGATGAAAGCGTTCCAAGCCATGCGCGAGATTTCTCGTGATGTGAAAGATCTGCCGTTGCGCGACAATGCCGTCACAGACCCTAACGTGTTGCGTTCTGCAGAGAAGCTGGAAGCGGCCGTGGTCGAGATGGACCAAATGGCGGATAAGCTGAAAGACAAGATGACGGGTATGCCTGAATTCTCTGGCCTGGAAGCGGCTATTGATGAATATCGCGCAGCTGTAGAGCAACTTAAAAAGAACCCCGGCGACGCGCGCGCGAAAACCGCACTGGCAGCGGCTTCAGAGAAAATGCTGAAGGCTGTGGATGCCATGAAGGGCGCTATGGACCCGGGTGCCCACAACGCACTGCGCCATCAAGTGAGCAAGCTGGACGAAGCCTCTGACAAAATTGCCAAAACCAACCGCTACACCTACGCGGGTGATCTGAGCAAGTACTTTGACGAAGCCGCGAGCGCCAGCGCCGAAGTGACCGACAATCTGGAAAACCTGCTCAATCCTACGCCTGACCCCAGCAGTAAAACCTGGGAAGTGGACAAGGCCAACCGTAAGATTACGCTGGATAACGGCTACACCATTGAACTCAGCAATAACAAGCAACAGTGGACGCTGAAAGACAAGGATGGCAATGTCACGCGCGTCTGGGGTGATCCGCATGTTGATGAAGACGGCGACGGCGACACAGACTGGGACTTCAAGCGTGACTCCACGTTTGTGCTCGAAGACGGCACAAAAATCAGTGTCGAGACAGCGCCGTGGAAAGGCGGTGATATGACCGTGAGTTCCAAGCTGACGATCACTAAGGGTGACCAGGCCGTGGTGGTATCGGGTATTGATAAAAACCAGGTGCAAATCAGCGACGTGATGCTCAATGGTCGAGAACTTGATGCCAGCACCAACGACGGTTTTATCTTCCGCGAAGGGGCGGGAGGCGTCGATGAGTGGATGAATGCCGATGGTAAGGAGATCCGCGAGAACCAGGCAATGGGCAATGAAGAGTTCGTCAATGAGATAGGTGATCAGACGAAACAGCCTGAGATTGAAATCGTGCCGCGAACGTATGGCGCACCTCTTTACACCACCGGTGTAGATACGCGCGCGTATACAGATCGTGACATGACACGTTCGACGACGGGGCGGGACGGCAGTCCTAGCTTCAGCGGTGATCAGGTTGAGTTCATGATGCGTATCATGATGCAAAAGCTTGAGGAGCAAATGCGCGCCACAAGAATGAATGACGTCTAGTGCTGTGTCATCAGGCATGCCGGGGGACACCCTCGGCATGCCGTCTCTTCCTCTCGCCCTCCTGCGCCTCACCGTATGCTCGCTAATGCTAGCCATTGTCCAGTGGCTTTCTTTGGCGCCGACATCGTATTGTCAATTTTTTTTGGGAAACTGTCACCATGTGCAAAAACTCTGAAAAAGCCGTCCGACTTTCTGCTGTGGTACGGTCCAGATCGCGCTGGCCGGCGTGGCGGGGTGTGGTGCTCGTCGGCGTCGTGATGCTGCTGTCCGCCTGCCGTGTTGATCTGTATACCAAAGTCCCCGAAAACGATGCCAACGAGATGCTGGCTGCCTTGCTGCGTAGCAGTGTTGATGCAGAGAAAGTCGCGGAAAAAAAGAGTGACAGTTTTACCATCCGGGTTGAAGAATCACAGATTCCCGCCGCCATTGCGATTCTTAAAGACCATGGTTTTCCGCGCGAAAACTTCGCCACTTTCGGCGAGTTGTTCAAAAAAGAAGGGCTGATTTCTTCACCATTGGAAGAGCGCGTGCGCTTTATTTATGCGCTCTCGCAGAATGTGCAGGAGACACTGTCTCGCATTGATGGTGTGGTGACGGCTCGGGTGCATATTGT
>DOIU01000119.1:6751-11065 GCA_003511825.1 Gammaproteobacteria bacterium
GTGTTTATTAAATACTTGCCTGAAACACGGCTGGATGAAATCAAATCTGAAATCAAGATGATTGTCGCGCGCAGCATCGAGGGGCTGAGCTATGACCAAGTGTCTCTGGTGATGCTCGCGGCTGCCGTTGACAAAGGTGCGGTTGATCAAGTGCGATGGAGTACGCTGCTTGGCTTTCGCATGCCCGTCGAGTCGGCGCAGCCGCTGCGAACGATGGTGCTGAGTTTGACGGCCGCGACCCTGGTGTTGCTGATTGCCGTCGTCTATCTGGGGCTCTGGATTCGTCGAGTCAAACGCGCCGGGACGGTAGAAAGCCTCAAGACACCCGTTTTGCCCGAGCGCGTGGGTGACGGTTTGCGCAAGACGATGCATCGGGTGAGCGGTGCTTGAGTCAGTGCGTGAGCATTCTCGTCCGATGCCGCCGTCGGGTGATGATTTTCGTGAACTGTGTGTCTTCAATTTACAACCTTGTCGCTATGTACACAGCAGTTGGCTGGAGACATTAGCGCACGGTGAACTCACGCAGCGGTTGTGCCAGCACCCGCGCGTCTCATCACCATTGAACCGTTACCTACTAAACCGTTTCGGCTTGTTGGGGGACTATTGTTTTGCGCTTGAGGGTTATGCGCGCAGCGTCGCTGTCCTGCCGACTGAGAAGCTAGCGCGTTTGGTGCGCTTGGCGGGGTTGGTTCAACACAGTCAGCAGCTACGGCAGGTGATATCGGCTCAGGAGGTCGCGCACGTTCGTGCACAGCTGGGTGAATCTGACTACCAGTTTACCTTAAATCGAGCGCCGTTTGTGATTTCGCCTGCCAATTTGCCGCGCCTCGATCTACCGCGAGATGATCTGCCTCGTCATTGCGATCGCGTTGGTATGTACTATTTGAGCGCCAGTCTCCATCAACAACCGGTTGCGGTGATGAATCGAGTGTTACTCAAGTTGCATTATGAGCTTGCGGCCGATGCGGATGCGGTGCCGCCGAGTATCACGCCGGCGTTGGCCACGTTGCTCATGAGTAAACTCAAGAAAATTGTATGCTCTTCACCTTAGAGGAATATGACGCATGTTCCAGTGCATTAAGCTGTCTCCCGAAAAACTGGCCTTGTCAACGACCACTCGGCTGATCAAGGCAGAGGAGTACACGGCGTTAAACGGTGCCAATGCGCTCTTGGCCGAAGCGCAAAAGCTGGCTGATCACTATGTTGAGGATGCACGCGCGCAGATCGCGTCCATCCAAGAGCGCGCCTATGCCGAGGGCTTAAAGCACGGGCAAGAAGAGAGCATGCAGCGCATTCTCAAGGCAGACCGGGCAGTCGATGCGTACCTGGAAACGGTGGAATCGCGTCTGTCGGCTTGCGTTTTCACTGCCGTACAGAAAATCGTTGAGCAATTTGATGATCACACGTTGGTTGAGAGTGCAGTAAGGCAAGGCCTTCGCCAGATGCGCAACCAAAAGCAAGTGCGCTTACGTGTCGCACCTGACGTCAGTGAAGCATTGGAGGAAGCACTGCGGTCGGTGGCGGATGACGGCATGCAGGTCGATCTTGTCCCGGATGCGAAGCTCTCCGCTGATGCGTGCGTGTTGGAATCCACGATCGGGGTTGTCAAGTCCAGCAGAGATATTGTGTTGACTGCCCTCCAGCGCGTCTTGAACGATTCAGACGATGGCAGGCAGGTGCCTGACAACCGCTGATTGGCACGGCATGAAAACCCTGCGGCTGTTGCTGCGTTAGTTCTTGTAGGCATGCGTTGATGATGCGTATTGATCACTGTCCTCGCCCGCAGCATTCGCGGTGAGTTAGCGTGCCTGAGGTGAGGCGATTGGGTGCACACCTTTTTTACCCGGTCTGCATCTGGTTGATTATTTTCAATAACTCAAAGTTGACATGAAGCACATTCTATTGGCCGTGTCGGCCGCCCTGTTTCTTTCTGCGTGCGCCACCAGCCCAGACCCCAATCGTCTGATCGACGAGCATATTGCCAGTGATGCCTGGATGAAAGCGGTGATTGAGGTGCGTAAACAACTGCGCCTGCACCCGGACAATCTGCAGCTCAAGGCGCGACGCGTGGATATTGAAAGCCGCGCTGCGGAATATCACTACCACACCGGGGCGCGATTATTGACGGGTGGCGACTTACACGGTGCCATGGGCCAATTCCAGCAAGGTTTGGTCGCCACGCCGGACAATGCAAAGCTGCGCCGTGCTCTACAAGACACGTACGATAAGAATCGCGCGAATAACTATTATCAAGAGGCTGTTGCGAATTGGTTGGTTGGTCGGCGGGAAGACACGCATGTCTACCTTGAGAAAGTGTTTGAGTTGGACCCGAATCACCAAGACGCCAGTCTCTTCCTCAAACAGATTCGAACCCACGAACAGGTCGCATCGGAATCGGTGCTCTCGCCGTACTCCGCGCAACGCATCAGCATTGATTTTGAAGAGACGGATTTTAAAGGCGCGTTTGAGTTTATTGCGGAATCATTCCAGCTGAATCTCATCTATGACAGCGATTTGGATACCGTGCCGGTCACGGTGTCAGCTGAGGATGTCTCGGTCCTGGAGGCGCTTGACCTGATGGTGGCTGCGACGCAGACGTTCTACACCAATACCGGACCCAACACGATACTGATTGCGGAGAATACGGAAGAAAAGCGTAGCGAATACGAGGAATACTATATTCGCACGTTCAGTTTAAAAGTGGCCGAGGCCGAGGAAACGGCGACGATTCTCAAGGAGGTATTGAATCTAGAGAATGTCACGGTCAATAAGTCCATGAACGCCATTGTTATTCGCGACAAGCAAAGTGTGATTGAGCTCGCCGAGCAGATCATCATTGCCAACGACCGCAAGCCGGCGGAGTTGGTGCTAGAGGTTGAGATACTGGAGGTCAATCGCGAAAAGACCGAGCAGCTGGGCTTTGATTTTGGCTCGCAGGTAGAGGTGAACTATCCTGCATTCAACGCAGGTGATTCTTGGGCGGATGCGCTGAAGGGCGGCCGTGTCTTCTTACCGAACATGGCATTTCGGTATTTCAAAAAAGACATGGATGCCAAAGTGTTGGCCAATCCCAAAATCCGCGTGATGGACAACCGCGAAGCCACCTTGCATGTGGGTGATCGCATTCCGTTTCGTTCGTCATCAATCATAGAAAACACCGGTCAATCGCGCACAGAGTTTGAATACCGCGACGTGGGCATCAAGCTGCAAGTTGAACCGCGCATTCATTTGGATAACTCCGCGTCGGTGAAGCTCAATGTTGAAGTGAGCCGCCTTGGTCAGAATTTGGGGACGGTGTCTGAGCCCGCCTGGTCGGTCAGTACCCGAAACTCGCAAACCGAGATGATGCTGCGTGACGGGGAGACAGCGGTGCTGGCGGGGTTGATCAAAGATGAAGACCGCAAGGCTCGCATCCGCGTGCCGGGGGCGGGTGACATACCTGCATTGGGGGCGTTGTTCACCAACACGGATGATGGCAATGGTCGCACTGATGTGTTGCTGACGATTACGCCGCGCATCGTCAGGAATTGGGACGTCTCTGCCACGCAGAGTATGGCGGGGGTGTATTCGGGGTCACGTTATAACTTTTCCACGCAAAAGCGGTATGCGGGCAAGAAAAAACCGCCGATTCCGGGCCAGCCTGAGTTTCTCTTGAGTCATGAGCGACGCCCGCTGGTACCGCCGTCTTCAAACGATGTGTTACGCACGCAAGAAAAGTTGCTGAGAGTGCCGTCACCCGAGTTGGCGCCTGGTCTCGTGCCAACGGAGCCGCAACCTCAGCGCTGGATGCATTCGACCGGGGGCAGTCTTGTGCCTCAGAAGTCAACAAGGCAAGCTGAACAACCCTTAGCTGAACAACCCCTCGCCGCGCCGCGCGTTATCCAGGTGCCGACGGTACAACCGATTAACCCGAGCTGGGAGGAGAGGTCAGGTCTCTCGCGTCCACGCACCTTTCCGGCTCTCGACGATGCCTCAGTGGAGCCCTCCGCGCCTGAGGCGATCCGTGATCTTGGCGACAGTCTGCCTAACAGACCGTCCGGTCTGGACTTTCAGTTGGGCGCTCCCGCACAAGCGTTGCCTGGCGGTGATACGACGCTCGGTGTGGATGGTCCGGCAACGCCACGACCCGTCGTGCGCGATGCCGATGGTGACGACAGTTTGGTGAACTGGATGGGGCGCTACCGCGGGTTTTCTCAAGACCGATAGGCGCCTTCGGGTAAGCAGATAACGGCAGCATCAACAGTGATGGTGAGATTGCTGGGGATGACGACTTGTCGGTGCCGCTAATCGTTAGTAGGGGTGGGCACCGTGATG
>DOIU01000047.1 GCA_003511825.1 Gammaproteobacteria bacterium
CCTGCGGAATCCGATCCGTCGCGATTGGCTTGGAATCTGTTGGGCCTAAGCATGGCATCACGCCCTACCGCGTACTCCAGGCGGCCGGTATCTCGGTCAATGTGGACATGCCAACCGTCAAAACGCAACTTGAACACGCCGACATGGGTTGGGCATACAGCGATCAACGGCATTTTTGCCCGGCGTTGCACGCACTGCTGCCGCTGCGGGAAACCATCATCAAGCGACCGCTGATAACGACCTTGGAATCCCTCACACGCCCCTACACCGCAAGCGGCAAGACGCATCTGATGACAGGATACGTGCACAAAGCCTACCCACCGGTTTACACCAGCCTGGCACGCGCCGCCGCGTACGACAGCGCCTTGGTCTTGCGCGGCGTCGAAGGTGGGATCACACCGTCACTGCTGCAGGCAGCAAAATGCTACAGCTATCACGATGACGGCGAAGACCAGCTGCACACCGCTGACCCACACGCCTTGAGCTTGCAATCCGACAAACGCTGCCCGCCGCTGCCAGACGATGCGCCCACGGTCCTGAATATCCAGGGTGAAGCACGCGTGGATGCAACCGCAGCCGCCATGCTTGCAGCGGAGGCCGGGTTGGCAGCCCTCAACGGCAAGTCTGGCCATGCCTATGACAGCTTGGTTTATGCCAGCGCACTTGCGCTCTGGCATGTCGGTAAAGCTTCAACCTACTCTCGAGCGGGGGAACTGGCACGCCACGCCCTCGATTCGGGCGCGGCATTGGGGCATTTTAAGGCGCTGCAAAACCACCACAGCTAGCCCCGTGAATGGGGCAAGTGATCGCCTACGCGGCCACACTCTTGCGCTTGCCGCCGGCACGATCACTGGCTTTGCCGGCGTTAATCCCCTCGACTTTACGCTGCTTCTCGTAGAGGAATCGCAGCACTTCTGAGCGCAAATGCACGTATTCAGGGTCTTCGGCCAAGGCCAGGCGATCACGTGGTCGGGCCAATGGAATATCGAGGACTTCACCAATTGTTGCAGCAGGCCCGTTCGTCATCATCACAATGCGGTCAGAGAGCAACACGGCTTCATCGACATCGTGGGTAATCATAATCACTGTGTTGTTCAGAGTTTGCTGAATGTCCATCAAACGGTCTTGTAAATGCGCGCGGGTGAGCGCATCCAAGGCGCCAAACGGCTCATCCATCAGCAATACATCCGGCTGCATAGCAAGCGCACGCGCGATACCGACGCGTTGCTTCATGCCTCCGGATATCTCATCAGGACGTTTGTGCATCGCATGATCCATGTGGACCAGACTCAAGTTGTGCTCCACCCACTCGCGTATTTCCGTGCGACTTTTGCGGCGACCGAACACCGTCTTTACCGCCAACTCCACATTCTCATACGCGGTTAACCATGGCAGCAGCGAATGGTTTTGAAACACCACCGCCCGCTCTGGTCCCGGCTCACGCACCTCACAACCGTTGAGAATCACGCCGCCGCGCGTGGCTTGATGCAAGCCTGCAACAATGTTTAATACGGTTGACTTACCACAACCCGAGTGCCCGATCAGGCTGATGAATTCACCTTTGGCAATTTTCAGGTTAACGTCCTGCAGCGCGATGAACTCGCCTTTCGGCGTGGGAAACGCCATGTCTACTGCGCTGATATCTAATATAGTGCCCATTTATTGTGTCTCCAAAAGACTGTCTAACAACGCCTCAACGTTCAACGTACTGTCGATGACTTATCCCACGACACATGACGCTGTATTGCAAGCATGCCCCTATCGAGCAAATAACCGATAAAGCCAATCACCAATACCGCAACCATGATCCGACTGAGCGAGCTGGAACTCCCGTTCTGGAATTCGTCCCACACAAATTTGCCCAAACCTGGGTTCTGCGCCAACATCTCTGCTGCAATGAGTACCATCCAAGCGATACCCAATGACAACCGCATGCCGGTAAAGATCATTGGCACCGACGACGGCAACACGATCTTGCTTACATGGGTCAAGGCGCCGAGACGCAAAACACGGCTCACGTTAAGCAAGTCATTGTCAATAGAGGCGACGCCCACAGCGGTGTTAATCATCGTCGGCCACAAGCAACACAAGGTCACCGTAATCATCGAATTGAGAAATGATTTCGGCACCACGGGGTCAGGCGCGACATACAACGCACTGACCACCATGGTGACCAAGGGCAACCAAGCCAGCGGTGAAACGGGCTTGAAAAGCTGCACCAAGGGATTGATGGCCTGATTCAACGATTTGCTCAACCCGGTGGCAATGCCTCCCGGAATCGCAATCAACATGGCCAACGCAAAACCACAGGCGACCGTCACCAGGCTGGTGAAGATCTGGTCGATAAACGTTTCCTTGCCAGTGTATTGGCGTACCTTGGGTACATAGCCTGGATCTTTCGCGACACGGTCTGCGTTACGCTTCTCCTGGCGCTCATAAAACTTCTCAGCCTTTTCGCGCTCGGCCAGATGCTCATCCCACAAGTTCACCGACTGCTCGGCCACCGCCACTGGGCCAGGAAACTGGCCCAGTGAGGTGTCAATATTGCGAGCAGCGAGGGACCAGAGTAGTAAAAATGCGGCAATACCCAGCATTGGCATCGCTAGACTCTTGAAGAGCTTTTGCCCCCATTGGCTCAGCGATACGCGCTGGTAGTTCAAACGAATTTTCATCATTATTGCACTCATGTCACTACTCTCTCGCTTGGTAAGATGCCCATTCAACAGTCCTATACGACTACAGCTTGTCGCCTTGCTTCAGACCGATTGGGAACTTCTGCAAGTAGGCATTTGGCTCACGCCCATCGTAGGCAATACCGTCAATAAAGGTATCTTGAGTCGCTTTGAAGCCGTCTTCTTTGGCAAAATCCGGAAAGTCTTTTGCATCAGCCAAACCTTCGGCGATCAACGACGTGGCCGCTTTGGTGTAGAGGTCCGGGCGATAAACACGGGCCGCTGTCTCTTTGTACCAATCATCAGACTTGTCTTCCGAAATTTGGCCCCAACGGCGCATTTGCGTCAGATACCAGATGGCGTCGGAATAGTAGGGATAGGTCGCGTTGTAGCGGAAGAACACGTTAAAGTCAGGCACTTCGCGCTTGTCGCCTTTTTCGTATTCAAAGGTGCCGGTCATGCTGTTGGCGATGACGTCGTAGTCCGCACCCACGTAGTTGGGTTGCGAGAGGATTTTAACCGCTGCCGGACGATTGGCATTGTCGTTGGCATCCAGCCACATGGCTGCACGAATCAGCGCGCGCGTAAGACGGATCGTCGTGTTGGGGTATTTCTCCGCAAACCCGGCGGTGATGCCAAAGACCTTTTCAGGGTTGTCTTTCCAAATCTCGTAGTCAGTAATGACCGGTACACCAATACCCTTGAACACCGCTTGCTGATTCCAGGGCTCACCGACGCAGTAGCCGTAAATCGTGCCGGCTTCCAGGGTGGCGGGCATTTGCGGTGGTGGCGTCACCGACAGCAGTGCTTCGGCGTCTATTTGGCCTGAGATATCGCCTTTATGGGGCGCATAGAAACCGGGATGTATCCCGCCTGCCGCCAACCAATAACGCAACTCGTAGTTATGCGTGGATACGGGAAACACCATGCCCATATTAAAAGGCTTGCCTTCTGATTGGTATTTTTCAACCACGGGCTTCAGTGATTCAGCGCTGATGGGGTGGACGGGGCGGCCATCATCCATTTTGGGGATGTTCGGCTTCATCTCCTTCCAGATCTCATTGGAGACGGTAATGCCGTTACCGTTCAAATCCATCGAGAAAGGCGTAATGATGTGTGCCTTGGTGCCGTAACCGATGGTCGCCGCTAAGGGCTGCCCGGCCAGCATATGTGCACCGTCCAGTGCGCCAGTAATCACACCATCAAGGAGTACTTTCCAGTTGGCCTGCGCCTCGATAGTGACGTAAAGACCTTCGTCCTCGAAATAACCATTTTCATAAGCAATAGCGATAGGGGCCATATCGGTGAGCTTGATAAACCCGAAGGTCAGCTCTTCTTTTTCTGGGTACCCTAGTTCTTCAGCAATAACGGTACTGCTTGCGCACAAACTCACACCGGCCAATGCAATCGCCGCAAGAAAACGACGTCGACAACTGAAGGCCGAAACTTTTGTGTTCTTCATCTAGACTTGTCTCCCGGTTAGGTATGCTCGCGCAAGGACAGCGCAAATGCTGGGCCAAGTAGATTTTTATGCTTTAAATCAAATGATTATGGGTTTTTTTGACAAAAAACACGCGCTTTTTTTCAGCGAAAGGTCCCTGTCAGAGTGCAGGTAAAATAGCTTGCGCACCGCAATGAAGCAAAGACATCGCGGTGTGCGCAGGAAAATCAGAGAAGGTCGTCAAGACGTAAAAGCACGTTATTTGGCCGGCTGCCACGTGCCCCGAAAAGCACCAAGCTCTTCGTCAGACATGCGCTTTTTTGCGCAGTATTCAATCAGTGTTTCGTGGTTTAAAGCGCGTTCGTCGTTATTAGCCGCGGTGTATGTCCACGCTTCGTGCATCATCATTAGAAACACGGTTTCCATGATATCGTCGAGCCTGAAATCGTATTGCCGCGCCAGCGC
>DOIU01000049.1 GCA_003511825.1 Gammaproteobacteria bacterium
CAATCGAGTAGCGGTTGTGCGGCATGTCTGATTCCCCTGCTAAGTCTGCCGGCAAGGGTTCCCCAATCAGTGCCAAACGGCTGACTGACCTGAATACGCGGCTGGGTTTGCCGCCAAGTCGGTTTCGTCGAGACCCCAGCCCCGACACACGCGTGCTCGATGGCAGCTGGTCTTACTTTAGCCAGTGTCGGGGTCTCTATATTCATTACGGTGAGTTCGAAGAGCTGGAGGATTTGTCGTTCTCGCTGGAGCTCCCTGCAGGTCTGAGCTTTAATTTGGTCTCAAGCGGCTCGGTATCTTTTGCGATTGGCGGGCGGCAGTATGTGCTGGGTGAAACCTTCAAACCCGTTGAGTGCGCGAGCTTCGCACTGATGCACGCTGATGTACTCACCCGTCATATGCGCAAGGGTCAGCATGTGCGCAAGTTGAATATCTTTGTGGATAAGCACTGGTTTATGGAGCGCAATGGCCACATCCTTGATCCGGATCGCATTGATCATTTGTTTGCGGAGCATGCAAAGACGCGTTTCTGGCGCCCCTCGAAAGAGATTCTCCGGGTCGCCAAGCGCTTTGCTGAAACGGATAAAGACAACTCCTTAGAGCAGCGCTTGGTGCGCGAGTCCCTGGCGATTCAAATGATGTCCATCGTGGTGGGAAACTTGTTGCGCATGCCACCTGTCACTGCCGATAAAGCCGACCACCAGGAAGCGCAGTCTCGCCAGCAGGAGTTGGAGATCAAGCGCTACATTGATGATCACATTCAAGACCGCTTGTCGCTGGTTGATTTGGCGGCCACCTTCAGCACCAGCGTCAGCACCTTACAGCGCCGGTTCAAAGCCTTCAGCGGTATGACGGTCGCGGAATATATTCGCATTAAAAAGCTCGAAAGAGCCAAGCTCGCCATCATCCGCGATGGTCTGAGTATTGGTGAAGCGGCTTTTATGGCGGGCTATAACCATCCCGCCAACTTTATCTCTGCGTTTACCAAACAGTACGCGGTTTCGCCGGCCGCGTACCGGCAGAAGCACGCGTCCAGTTAGTCTTGGTTGATTTCCGGGTGCCACGGGCTGCTATCGCCAGGCTTGTCGACGTAGTAATACACATATTGTTGCGTGTCGCCAGACAACTGCTTGTGTTCGATATGTGAGCGTACCGCCCCGATTTTTTCTGCGGCACGTTGTGAGCGCTTGTTTTCAGCGCCAATGTGGAGCCAGATTCTGTTCACATATTCAAATGCGTGGTTGAACATCAGTGACTTAAGCCGACGATTGGTGGGGCCACCCCAATACGCACGCGCCAGAAAGGTGTAGCCCACCGCGACTTCTCGTTCCGGTGCTTGGTACTCATAGTAGCGTGATGAGCCGATCACCGACTGCGTCTTTAGATCCGTGATTTTAAGCACCCCGTCTGACGCCATTGCGGCCGCAAACCAGGCCTCAAATTCTGCCCGTTGGTAGCGATCCTTATTGGGATGGCCGGCCCACAAGTCCTTATCGCCCGCCACTGTGTAAAGCGCCTCAAAGTCATCAGCGCACAACGGCGATAAACCGATGACGTCATCGGACAGCGTAGGGGTAAGGTTAAGCATCTCGGTTCAGTTCCGGGTGGTGGCAGGTGGTTCATTGTACACGCAATGCGCGGTAGCGCGTTGGCGATAGTCAGAAAAGGGCTGGTTGTCTATCACGGTGGTTGTAGTATTCACATGATGAGGATGTGACTGATAATACAAGATTGTTGCTGAGGGTAGCGAGTATTATCTGATGTGTCGTATTGCCACTGGCAGATGTTTTCACTGCCAGTGGCATTTTCTGAGAGCTGTTTGCCGTTTCAGGGTGTTGGTTCGCCAACACTCTACAGCATGCTAAAACCTTGCGGCATGCTCCCTGTCTCGTAGGGGCCGGCGTCACAGGTTGTGTTCCGACTTGCATTTCTTTGATCAGCCTCAACGCTGGGAATCTGTGGGTCCGCAAAGCTGGTACCGTCGCAATTGCCGCTATCAACTGCATCTGCGTTCGCTGATAATGCGTGCGTTTTGACGCAGAACACACCGTCCTGGCCGACAGGTGTGTCGCACCCGTTGTCCTTGAGTGGGCCGAACGCCAGTTGGTCTGACTGCGTGAATTCAGGGCACGATGCGTCGCCGGAGAAGTTGTAGCCGAGGCTGACCAGGCCGTTGCCACCGCCCGCGCAGTTTGAAAAATCAGCTCCCGCTGCGTCGTTGTCTGTGATGATGGATGAATACACAGCCGTGTTTTCGTCGCCAACGACGCCGTCACCGGCGTTGTTGTAGATCAAGGTGTAGGCGATAGATATCTTTGCACCACCAGGAACAATACCGTCACCAAAACCACCAGCGCCATTGGATGATACGGTGGCATTCGCAAGCAATATGCGCGTGGGGTTGTTGGGATCTGTGCCCAAACTCCCGGCCAGGCCATTCACCGTGCTGAAGGCGATGGTCGAGCGGTGAATCTCCGTGTACCCGTCAATGGCCTCAATACCTGTTTCGTTGTGGCTGAGCTCGCTGTTCTCCAGCTTTACACGTGAACCGGGCTCTGAGATGCGAACACCGGTGGTATTGTGATGAATAGAGGACGAGAGGATGTCAGCGTTCGCATTCTCCAGCCGAATACCCACGGCGTTTTTCTCCAGGGTGTTGCGTGCGAGGGTAACGCCGCTGGTATGGAAGACTTCTATGCCGTCTTCGTGGTTGTCATCGAATCGCGACGTCTCAATGATCGCGCTGAAATTCGTCGACGTAGAGAAGAGATTGATGCCATCAATGCCATTGTTAGAGGCACTGGCATCACGCACGATGAATCGGGTCTCGGCATCGACGGAGATATCAGAATAGTAGAGGCCGTATTGTGCATTGTCGTTGGCGGATGAATCCGTAAAGCTCACCTGTCCGCCCTGCGCGAGCACGCCGTATTCGCTGTTGCTAACATGCGTATGTTCAATACTGACAGCACCGCTGGCTGCTTTGATTAAGAAACCGCGATTGGCATTCTCAATACCCAAGTTGATAAAGGTTACCGGGCTCTTGCCTTGAACCACAAAAGCGTCCTGATCAGGGAAGCTGGTGATGACGGCACCACCACCGAGGATCGTCAGTGTTTGATGCGGCTGGTCGAGCGTGATGGGCGTGATGCCGCCTTCGTAAAGGGTCATATCGCGACCAAGGGAAATCGTATGGTCACCGGCGGGTGTTTGCGCGTTAAAGCACCCGATCAGCCGGTCCAGGTCATAGCGAGAATTCGCAACGCCGTCGCCCGCGCCGAGGCAATCATTGGCGTGGCTCAGCTCGGCACTCAGCAGCACGGTCGCTGCAAATCCGAGCATAGCCACACGGGCGTACGGTAAACGCTTTGTTTGAACATCGGTCGAGAGTGTACACGTAGTGCGCAATGGGTGGCGGTTCATGGCAGAGTCCTCGGAAAGTGTCAGCAATCAGTTGTGGGAGGCGATTGCGTGACAGTATGGACGGATGCCGATGTTATCGAGCCGAACTACGCACATTAGGGGCGGTAATATTCACATAGGATGAGGCTTAGAGAGACACTTTTAAGCTCAGCAATCCGATGCCAATCCACAGATAAAAACCTATTACATTGAGGGCTCTACCGCGCATCGTGTCACGCGCTCTCCACCCCAACCACATAAGCCAGATACACCCAATGGCCAAAAGGCAAACCAAGGCTTTGAACCAGAGCGTGGCGCTATGGAAGAAGAGTGTGATAGGAATGCCCGCAATGCCGGCGACGGGGATCATAAATATCCCTTCAAAGGCAGTGAGAATAATAAAGAACATCAGCAACACAAAGTGCGTAAGAGCGAGTGATAGTGTTTGCATGTTGCAGTGCGTCCTGGTGGGTAACCATCCTTGTGCATGGATCGTCACGGGAGGATTAATGTGCGAATTATGGGGACGTGCTTGTCAAATTAAAAGCAGTTGCGTTACCGTCAATTTCTAAGATCAGCAGCTTACGTCATCCTGTAGCAAAAAATTAACAAATACGTCGATCATCTTTTACTTTAGTCTGATGTTATTTTGCAGAGGGTCGCATAGAATCCGCAGCTCCAATAAAATAACGAGGAGGAAACTTACCCCATGAAATTACTGAATGCGCTACTGGGATCCGGTTTAATGGCTGTGAGTGTGTTGGCTGTTGCAGGAGACATGGGTACACCTGATGAAGCCAAGGCGATGAGCGAAAAAGCAGCCGCATTGGTGAATGAGAAAGGTGAGTCCGCGTTTGATGATTTTTCGAAAGAGGGCGGCGATTTCCTGATGAAGGATTTGTACGTGTTCTGTATGGATCTTGAAGGAAAAATGCTGTCGCACGCTGTCAAGCCCCAATTGGTCGGCAAGAACCTCATGGAGTTTGATAAATACGGTGACAAGCTGTTCGTCAACATGATTGAAACCGCAAAGTCAGGTGAAGGCTGGGTGGACTACAAATGGCCACGTCCGGGCAGCGAAGACATCACAGAAAAAACCAGCTACGTCATTAAGAATGATAAGGGATTCTTCTGTGGCGTAGGCGCTTACAAGTCGTAATCACCCTCGAAGCTAACTCATAGGTGCGCGAGATCGCGGAGCTGGCCGAAAACAAAACTAATAATACAACTCCATTACTTTAAAGCGATTGAGCGGTTTTCATCCGTTTGGCTCATGGTTGATAAACTATGGGTCAGACGGGTTGTTTTTGTTCCAGAGTGCCCGAAGCCGTAATGCAAATTCTGACACCCTCGCCGCGAGTTGAGATTTTAGCGTAGCCACATGCCCGGAGATCACCTGATAAGGTCGCGTATTCTTCACGTACACTACCGCGCTGTAAGCGAGCCGGATTGGCCAGAAGGTCAGGAGACTGGCTTTTTCCATGGTAAAGAAGCGGATAGCCGGTATCGCCAATATGCCTTTACCCGCGTAAAAGACAACCCCCATCACTAAATTTCCTGCCAAGAACATGTGCGCTGAGATGAGTGCAAACGTTTGCATGCTGACAAAGTGAATCAGATAGACCAGCAGCACCAACCAACGGCTCCGCCCGATCAGAAACTGATGAATACGATCAGAGAAAATGAGTAAGGGCGTGTAGGAGAACACCCAGTCTGACACGCTTTCCCATACACTCTCAAAGATCATATAGATGAGCAAGGCCAACCAGATCAGGGGCTGTAAGGTAAAGCGGTAAAGAAGTTGACCGAGCGTTTTGTTGTTTGACGTTGTCATGGGTTCACGTTATTGGTGTGTTATCGGGTTTGCACCGGCGATGACCTTGTCGGTCACGAGCTTTAGCAGCTGGTTCAACTCACGTTGTCGGCGAGGCCCAATATGACGGCCTTCGCTCCAGATATGTGTAACATGTTCGCGTTGTGCGGCGGCTTGTAGTAAGTCTTTTGATTGTTCCGGCACGCGTTCGTCTTCTCGTGCTGATATCAGCGTCACGGGCCGTGGTGCGATGTCACTAACACGCTCAAGCGTATCAAATGCGTTACCGTACATCAGAAAGATCCCCGCATGTGCCGCAGCGGCTCTTAGCCAGTCGGATTCTATTTGTCGAGACAGCGCATGGTCCAGCCAATCGGTGTTTTTTGCTGCACCATGGATTAACCAAACATGTTTAAACCGCTCGTCAACTGCTGCAGCCGCCGCCGCAAAAGGAACGCCGAGGCTCACTCCCAGCAGATGCGTGTGGTCTTGATCAAGCCACGCTTGCTTTTCTAACCAGTCCATAGCCAGCATCAGCGCAGGCGGCGTGTCAATAAAGGCGTTTTGCACATCCCTAAACATGATTGCTTTGTCCAGCGCGGATCTTGGCGATAAGGTGCCGTCGTACGGGTAGTCGATGGCGGCATAGGCGAGGCCTCGTGGATCTTTGACCAAGTCGACCGCATGCTTGCCCGTTCTGTAGCCGCCGATCAACAAGATCAGAGGCACTTTTTGGGTCATGGCCTCAGGGGGCAGCCGCACGCGCATGGCCACTTCCAGCCCAGAGCTGGACACCAATACGATGTTCTCCAATGCAGGGCCGTTAACACGTGGCTGCGTGTCGTTGACGAGCGTACCCTGGCGACTCTTGAAATAGCCGCTCTGGTCGCGCATCAGCTCGACCACACCCGCCACCAGCAGAATAAACCCGCCAAGTAATGCGTACCGCACGCTAGCTGTCACAGGTATGCCCTATCGTTTCGTTGAGAGTGCAGTCTACTTGACTCAAGATGTAAGCTGGGTGTTATTGTAGCGTCGAATTGTTTCGATCTTGCAGGGGGGCTGGTATGGGCGCATTATCCGCGATCTGTGGTGACATCACCGGTATTCGCGCCGACGCCATCGTGAATGCCGCCAACCCCACGCTGCTGGGCGGTGGCGGGGTAGATGGCGCCATTCACCGAGCGGCCGGACCTGAACTTCTGGCGATGTGCCAAGCGGTGCCTGAGATTGACGGCCAACGCTGCCCCGTGGGTGAGGCAAGGATCACCGGGGCGGGAAACCTGCCGGCAATGCACGTAATCCACACCGTTGGCCCGCGATTCCACCACGACCCCAACCCGGCGGCACTGCTCGCGTCGGCGTATCGCAACAGCCTACAGCTCGCTGAGCAGCATGCCTGTCATTCAATCGTCTTTCCAGCCATCTCCTGCGGTGTATTCGCCTATCCACCCGAGCAGGCAGCAGTGATTGCAGTGACCACCTGCCGAGAACCGGCGTTTAGCGCGCTCGATATTCAGTTTTGCCTGTTCAGCGATCCCTTGCATTGCCTCTGGCAAAAGGCGATTGATGATTGACGGACTTAACGACAAGTCCGTCGGCACATGGTGGCAGTCTTCACAGCCTTGTTTGCCTTAGCAGTATACGCGAGTGATGTCGAGTAAAGGCGGACGATCTCTATGACGCACTAGTTACATCTGTTTTGCAAACATATGGCCCTAAGTAACATTATTGACTTATACATAGTGCAATAGCTGTATTATTGGTAAATAAATGAATTAGGAATTCTCGGCACACACCATTTATTTTCTCAATTTGAAATCAAGCCCGTGTAAAAGCTCTTCAAACAAGCAAAAAAATGAAGAAATCGCAGATTTTTCCTCTACAAATATGCGCTTCCGGTGATTAATTCTGGATATTGCGTAACGACAGGAGTTGTAACTTGGTAAAGGCGGCACTGAAAATAAGTTCGTTATGAGTAATCAGCAATAGTTTCGACCACCCATTCTCGCTTTAGCACGCTATATCACTACACGCCATTCCCATTATCTGATCGCAGCGACGCAATCCACGGCAGAAAGCCGTCCAGAAACCAGGTGGTGGCGGGCATGAAATGACTGCCGTGGTGGTAGAACGGGTCCAACGTGGTCAGCACCATCCGGCCGCGGGTTGTGACTGTATCAATCGCTAGGATAGGTTTGCCTTCGGCATTGCTTGCGATGACGTCTGCACCTTCAGCCAGATCAAACCACCCATGCAGGTGCCAGGTCAGTGATTCGGGGGTGAGATAATTGAAGATCGCATGCGCGGGATTGGTGATCTGTATACCGAGATCGCCTTGCGCCTCTCGCCACCACCAGTAGTTCGTGGCTTGGGCGTGGAAGCGGAATCCCGGTAGCCAGAGGTCTGAGCGGCTCTCACCGGTGGCCACCACGGTGCCGCCCTGTGCGAGAAACGCCGCGAGTCGTGGGGCATGTGGGATCATTCTGTTAGCGGGTGTACGACATGGGATGAGTATCGTATCGAACGCTTGCAGGTCTACGTCGCCAAGGTCTTCGGGGCGCACGAGTTGGTTGAAGTATTCGCGATAGCGCGGTGATTCGAAGCTCTCGAGGTGATAATAGGCGCCGGGGTTTACTGCAAGCAGACTCACGCGGCTCTCTCCCCGCTGGTCATCACCCAGGCGATGATATTTGCGGCGAGCCGTCGGGAGTCACTCTCGTCTTCGCAGGTACCCGGTAAATCGTTGCCGGCATGGGAAAACAGTTCGCCACCCAGTGGGCGTTTCCATACCCAGTCCAACGGCGCCTGCTCGGGACCGACACCGGTAACGGCCGTCGCACCCTGTGGCATGGGATTGTGTCCGCGCCCGTAGAATCCCGCCACGCCTTTGCGTGATTGCAGCGTCGCGCGATCGATGCCGTCAAAGATGGAATGGCTGTTGAGCGTGCTGAGCTGCAGACCATCAAGTCCGGCTCGGGCTGCCGGTATGTAGTCTTGCAGTTCGTTGAGGAAAGGCCGCATGATGTGTCCGTTAAAAAACCAGCGGCCGCCGCGATCCATGAACGCTTCCAGTTCGGCGGTGAAGTCCATGAATCCGATCTGGTCGAGATGCATTGTGGTGATCAGGCCGCAGGCGCTGTCGAAGTGCGATGCGCGAAGATCCGGCTGGCGTATCACGATGGCATCCGGGCGCTCAGCCGCCAGCTGAAATGTGAGGCCCGGTTTGCCGTAGTGCGATTGAATACACAACAGTGTGTTCATGTTTCAGCCCTGCCGCTCACGCTGTGTTCTGACTTTAACGCCTGCCAGTGCGTTTTCGCAACACCGCTGTTTTGCCGTTTGTATTCTGAATACGAAACCACTCGGTGGTCAGCTTACTAGGGTTCTTGGAGCAACCCGACAGGAATGTGCGCAATGGTCGCGTGCTTTGGCGCTCGCCCGGTTTTGATTCTGGCGATTTCTCGTTGCTCGGTCATGGACACCAGCGACACATCATCGCTGCGGGTGTTGGCTAGCACGCATAGTTCGCCCGACTGCGTGATCGCCACCCAGCTGGGTGCATCGCCTACCGCAATGGTGGTGATCAGTGATAGATCAGCGGTGCGCACCAGGGCTGCATAATCTGATGCTCTGCCCGCCAGGCACAGTGTTTGTTCATCCGGCGAGAGCGCCAGCCCGTGGTGTGGGGCTTCAAAGTCCCAGTCGGCCTCGGTAATGCCTTCTGCCACTGGCAGCTCCAGCCGCACGGCAGACGCCACATCGGGCACCTTTGCCGCGAGTACGCCGTGCCAGTTGGAAACCTGCGCGTAAACGGTGGATTCATCGGCGGTAATGGCAAACGGCCGTATGCCGCTGCTGAAGCGCATGTGCGCGACACGCTCAAGGGTGTCTGAATCGTTGATGCTGATGATGTAGGCGTCTTCATCGATTGAGCGCTCTGACACATCCACACTCATATCACCGAGGCTTGCCGTGTAAATGCGGGACCCGTCCGGTGAGGTGTGGACATCGTGCGGCCATTGACCGCCTTCGAACGCATCGAGTTTGCGCCCACTGGCCGCATCCAGCACTTCGATGACGTTGTCGCCGTAGATCAGTGCCGCCACGTAAAGGCGCTTGCCATCGGGCGACAGGGTCATGTGATCGGCTCGGAAGCCGGAGATCGGTGTACGCCACAAGAGCTCACCGTCCGGGATGGTCAAAGCCGCGACATCGGCTAGGTGCCCCCGAGAGACAAACAACACGGAGCCATCCCGGGAAACATCCGTGTCTTGCACGTAATTCAGGCCACCGCGACTCTCAACTCTCGACTGGCCAAGCCACTGTAAGGGATCTCGAAAGAAACCAACCGTGGCGCCATCCGGGATGATATTGATGTTGCCAACGGCCCGCCGACGTTGCAGATCGACCAGGGTGA
>DOIU01000270.1:0-461 GCA_003511825.1 Gammaproteobacteria bacterium
TACCAGGGCGGCGGGCGAGGGATGGGGGCCGAGCGTGTGGCAGCATTGGCGCGCCTTGTCTTGGGGGATTTTCAGCCTGATCTGACGCTCTTGCTAGATGCTGATGTCGATGTCGGCATGTCACGCGTCGCGCAACGCGGCGAGAAAGACCGTTTTGAAAATGAGCAAACCGTGTTTTTTGATGCCGTGCGACAGGCCTATGCCGAGCGCGCAGAGAATGATCCCACGCGCATTAAGCGGGTTAACGCCATGCAGCCTTTGCCGGCGGTACAGGCTGAGATTCAATCGTTGCTAGACGCGCTGTTGCACGATGACGGACGCTGAGCGATCGCCCGAGTTAATGCCCTGGTTGCGAGGGCAATGGGCCAATCTAGCGCAGCGCCTGCTGCACCAGCGCCTGCCACAGGCCTTGCTACTCAGTGGTGTGTCAGGCATTGGCAAATCGGCCTTTGCGCAGTTTG
>DOIU01000270.1:863-7471 GCA_003511825.1 Gammaproteobacteria bacterium
GCTTGTCGATTGTTTGCCGCAGGCACGCATCCCGACTTCCTCGCGATCAGCCCCGAGGAGGGCAAAGCACAAATCAGCATTGACCAAATCCGGCGCCTGATTGAAGAAATGGGTTTGACCCCACAGTGCAGCCGCTACAAGGTGGCCGTGCTTGACCCTGCAGAAGCCATGAACGCCAATGCCGCAAATGCGCTGCTCAAGACGCTTGAAGAACCTGCATCGACCCATGTCTTGATGCTAGTGAGCACCACGCCGGGCTTCCTGCCCGCAACCATTCGCAGCCGTTGTCAGGCGATGCGCTTGCATGTGGAGAATGCCGAGCTTGCCCAGCAATGGTTGCAGCAACAAGGTCTCGACAACGCCGCTGAGTTGCTCGCCCGCGAGCCGAATGCGCCACTGCGCGCCATGATGCTGGCGGATGGCGAGGAGATGGCCTTTCGCCAAGGCTTGCTCGATGTGGTGTTGGCCGTGGCGGCTGGCCGAATGCCCGCCGGCCAGGCTGCCGCGCAATACGCCAAAGCAGACACCCGTCGTGTCCTGGCCTTGTTGCTGCGCTGGTTTGCTCAGAGTGCTGAGCTAAAGCTCGCTGGGTGTTTGCGCCAACCGCCCGACGCGCAGCTCTATTCGGGCGTAAAAGCCTTATCTGACGCTTTTGATCACTCAAAAATATTCAATATTTACAGTCAGTTATTAAGATTGCACGGTATGGCGGGCAGTAGCTTTAAAACCCAGACTGTACTTGAGGGGATTTTTGCCGATATGAGACTTAATCAACTCAACTAATCGCAAGAGACCCTGTGGAATGACGACTGAACAGCAACAGCGCAAAGGCATCATTTCCTTATCGATCAATGATCGGGCCGCCCTGTACACTGCGTACATGCCCTTTGTAGAAAACGGCGGTATTTTTGTCCCAACATCACGCTCTTACGATCTTGGCGACCATGTTTTTTTACTGCTGCGTTTGATGGATGCGACCGATCCATTGATTGCCACGGCCACGGTGGTGTGGATTACGCCGACCGGCGCCCAAGGCAATAAGACCGAGGGTATCGGTATCCGCTTTGACGAGGGTGACAACGGCGCAACCCGTGTTGCTATCGAAGAGCACCTCGCTGGCATGTTGGAAAGTGACCGCGCCACGCACACCATGTGATGGGGCGTTTTGCGCCTGTCGCCGAGGCGCGTCTGCCGTTTGCAGTGGGTTTTATCCACGACGGTTTATCCCTGATTAAAATGTGTCATTGCACCGATGGATAGTGTTACTATCGCGTTGGGCAACTGATGACCTTTGTTTTTATAAGGTATTTTTGGGGACTATTTAAGGATTTAATCATGGCGATTGATGTCAGCTTCAGAGAGGCATGGGTCGGACTGGCGGATTGCAGGCACTGTGCGAGTCGTGAGCTGTCGCTGTTTGCAGGCTTGTGCGATGACGAGCTGGAACATACTCGCTGCCCCGTACATCAATACCGCTTTAAGCATGGCAGCGTGATTTACCGCGCTGCTGAAAAAGGCCATGATATTTTCACCCTGCGCACGGGCTTGCTCAAGCTCGAACGCTTCCTCCCTGATGGTAATCAGCGCATCGTTCGCCTGGTTCGTCCCAACGATATTTTTGGCATCGAGACCTTGGTCAACCCCGTTTATGAGCACGATGCTGTGGTATTGCGGGACGCCGATATCTGCAAAATCCCGGTCGAGACGGTACAGCGCCTGGGGCAGGTGAACCCCAAGCTTCACCAGGAAATCATGAATCGTTGGCAGTCCGCGCTCAGTGAGGCGGACAATTGGCTGACTGAGTTACTCTCTGGCACGGCCAAGCAGCGCGTCGCCCGCCTCTTGCTCAAGCTCATTGATCACCAGGGCAAGTGCTCCTTACTCAGCCGCGAAGACATGGGCGCTATGCTCAGCGTCACCACGGAGACGGCAAGCCGTATCGTTGCGGAGTTTAAGCGCCAGGGCTTGCTGAGCGAAGTCGGGCACAATCTCTACACCTGCGACGAGGACGGATTACTGGAAATTACCGACGCTTGACTGCGTGTCACACGCCGGTATCCCGTTCTTTTGAGTCTTATTGCCCCCTGCAGTGGCGACTCTGAATACTCATCTAAGCGCTCAGCTGCGCTGAGATATCAATGGCCGTCTCTAGGGCGCGCTTGCCGTCGCGGCCACTGACCAAGGGCTGCGTACCGTTCTGAATCGCCGCGCAAAACGCCTCAATCTCTGCCAAAATCGCATCGCCTTTTTCTTGCGGAAAATCCTCACAGACAATGTCGGGTACGCCATGCTCGTTGAGCTGTTCGCCCTTTTGGCACACCTTCGCCGCGTTGCCTTGAAAGTCCACCGCCACATAGGTGTCTTTCTGGAAGAAGCGCATGCGGCGCTCAGATTTATCGCTGACGCGACTGGCGGTGACGTTGGCGACACAGCCATTGGCAAAGCGCAGGCGCGCATTGGCGATGTCAATTTCACTTGAGATCACCACGGCGCCACTGGCGTCGATGTGATCAAGATCGCTGCCGACCATCGAGAGGATGATATCGATATCATGAATCATCAGGTCCAGCACCACGTTGACGTCAGTGCCGCGCGGTGTATAGGGCGCGAGGCGGTGAGACTCAATAAACAACGGCGTGTTCAGGTGATGCTCGACAGCGCGCAGCGCGGGATTAAATCGTTCGAGGTGCCCGACCTGTAAAATAAGGCTGTTGGCGTCAGCAATCTCAATCAAGGTTTGCGCTTGCTCGGCGGTGACCGTCATCGGTTTCTCGACCAACACATGCGTGCCCGCTTCAAGAAAATCGCGCGCGACCTCAAAGTGCGTCTGCGTGGGCGTGGCAATGCTGACAGCATCCACTTGGCCTGCCAATGCGCGATGATCGGCCAGTGCCTCGGTGCCGTGCTCGGCGGCAATAGCGGCGCGCGTCTCAGCGTGGTTGTCGACCACCGCGACCAGATCGCAGGCTGCTAGCCTGGCGTATTTTTGCGCGTGGAATTTGCCGAGATAGCCCGTGCCGATCACGGCGGTTTTCAATGCACTTGCGCCTGGGTTATTTTTCATTTGTCAATCGTGTGCTCGCTACAAAGCTGCGGTAAAGTAAGAACTACTGATGAGATCACTCCGTTGATTATCCACAATTTACGCGGGTATGACAGCAGCATTACACGCGCCGCCCCGCTCAGCAGAGACATTTCTACATGACGCAAGACACGCTCGTTGCCGGGTTGGATGAAGTGGGGCGAGGCCCCTTGGTCGGTTCAGTCGTGGCTGCGGCCGTCATTCTCGGGCCAGACCACGGCATCGAGGGATTGACCGACTCTAAAAAACTCAGCGAGAAACGCCGCCAGCTGCTTGATCAGCAGATCCGCGAGCGCGCCTTGTGTTGGTCCCTTGCGGAGGCCAGTGCAGATGAGATCGACCGCATCAACATACTGCAAGCCAGTATGCTGGCGATGCAGCGCGCATTCGACGGACTGACCACGCGACCCACGCGCGCGCTCGTGGATGGCAACCGGTGCCCCGATGTGCCGGTACCGTGCGAAGCGATCGTCAAGGGTGACGCCACGGTCGCGGCCATCAGTGCGGCGTCCATCATCGCCAAGGTGTACCGTGATCAGCAGATGCTCACGCTCGATCGCGCGCACCCCGAGTACGGCTTTGCCGCGCACAAAGGCTACCCGACGGCTGCACATCGCGACGCCCTCGCGCGCCTCGGTCCATTGCCCGAGCATCGGCGGTCATTCGCGCCCGTGCGGCGCGCACTCGCGGTGGCGGAGTCTTAACCATGGCGGCCTCATTTGTTCATTTACGGGTTCACTCCGAATACTCGCTGATTGACAGCGTTGTGCGTATTAAAGCGATGGTGGCCAAGGCTGCAGAGTCCATGCCGGCGATTGCGTTGACGGATCAGAGCAATATGTTCGCGATGGTGAAGTTCTATCGCGCGGCCTTAGGGCAGGGAGTCAAGCCGATTGTGGGCGTGGATGTCTGGGTCGAAAATCCCGACGCGGCCACGCCGCTCAGCAAAGTGGTGTTGCTGGCTCAGAATATGGCCGGCTATCGTAATATGACTCGCCTGGTATCTCGCAGCTACCAGGAAGGCCAAAAAGACGACAGGGCCATTGTCGCCCGTGAGTGGCTGTTCGACGCGCACGACGGCATCATCGTGCTCTCGGGTGGGCGCGAAGGCGAGCCGGGGCAGGCGGTACTCGCGGGCAAACCCGAGCTGGTCGCGCAACTGGCCGAGGAGTGGCTGGCGGTCTTTGGCGATCGCTATTACCTGGAGCTGCAGCGTACCGACCGCCAGGGCGAAGCCGCGGTTAACAATGCGATGCTGGCCCTCGCCGCAGAGCGCAATATCCCGGTGGTGGCCACTAACGATGTGTGCTTGCTGGGTGCCGATGACTTCGAATCGCATGAAGCGCGCGTTTGTATCCACAATGGCCGGGTACTCGCCGACCCTAATCGCCCCAAGCCTTACAGCCAGCAGCAATACCTGCGCAGCGCCGAAGAGATGTGCGAGCTCTTTGCCGACATTCCGCAAGCGCTTGAGAATACGATCGAGATCGCGCGACGTTGTAATTTGCAGATTGAACTCGGGCATTCGGTGCTGCCGGACTTTCCCGTCCCCGAGGGTATGACCGAAGCCGACTACTTTGAGCAGCGCTCGCGTGAAGGCTTAAACATGCGCCTGGCACAGCTCTATGATACCAGCGCGCCAAACTTTGCCGAGATTCGCAAAGCTTACGACGAGCGCTTGCAGATTGAGCTGGATGTTATCATCTCGATGAAATTTCCCGGCTACTTCCTCATCGTTGCGGACTTTATCGAGTGGGCCAAGGATAACGCCATCCCGGTCGGGCCAGGGCGGGGGTCGGGTGCGGGGTCATTGGTGGCTTATGCGCTCAAAATTACAGACCTGGACCCGTTGGAATACGACCTGCTGTTCGAGCGCTTCTTGAACCCCGAGCGGATCTCCATGCCCGACTTTGACGTCGACTTCTGCATGGATGGCCGTGACCGCGTGATTCAGTACGTCTCGAACACTTATGGCGAGGAGAAGGTCTCGCAGATCATTACCTATGGCACCATGGCGGCCAAGGCGGTGGTGCGCGACGTCGGCCGTGTGATGGGCCACCCCTATGGCTTTGTTGACCGCATCGCCAAGATGGTCCCGTTCGAGCTGGGCATCACTCTGGAAAAGGCCCTCGCCGAGGACGGCGACCTGACGCAAGCCTATCGTGATGACGAAGAAGTGAAAGCCTTGATCGACATGGCTTTGTCACTCGAGGGTTTGGCGCGCAATGCCGGGAAACACGCGGGTGGGGTGGTGATTGCGCCCAGCGGGCTGACCGATTTCGCCCCGCTCTATTGCGAAGCCGACGGCAGCAGCTTGGTGACGCAGTTTGATAAAGATGACGCCGAAGCCGTCGGGCTGGTGAAGTTTGACTTCCTCGGTCTGCGTACGCTCACCATCATTGACAATGCCGTCGCCATCATTGACCGCATGCGCGATGAACCGCTGGATATCGCCGAGATTCCGTTGGACGACGCGCCGACTTACGATCTGCTGAAAAGCGCGAACACCACGGCTGTCTTCCAGCTGGAATCGCGTGGCATGAAAAACCTGATTGAGCGTCTGCGTCCAGACTGCTTTGACGATATCGTCGCATTGGTGGCTTTGTTCCGCCCGGGGCCGCTGCAATCGGGCATGGTCGACGACTTTATTGACCGCAAGCACGGCAAGCAGGAGCTCGCCTGGCCGCACCCGGACTACCAGCTCGAATCACTGCAGCCGGTGTTGGAGCCAACGTATGGCATTATCCTGTATCAAGAGCAGGTCATGCAGATTGCCCAAGTCATGGCTGGCTACACGCTCGGTGGTGCCGACATGCTCCGCCGTGCCATGGGTAAGAAAAAGCCCGAAGAAATGGCCAAGCAGCGCGCGATCTTCCTCAAAGGCGCTGAAGATGCCAGCATAGACACCGATCTCGCCGGCAACATCTTTGATCTGGTGGAGAAGTTTGCGGGCTACGGTTTTAACAAATCGCACTCCGCCGCGTACGCGCTGTTGTCTTATCAGACGGCCTGGCTCAAGCGCCATCACAAAGAAGCCTTTATGTGCGCCGTACTCTCGGCGGATATGGACAACACGGATAAGGTCGTTACCCTGATCGATGACTGCACGAGCAACGACATCAGCGTCTTGCCGCCGGATATCAACCAGTCCCAATTCCGCTTCAGCGTCGATGCTGATAGTTGCATCCGTTATGGCCTCGGCGCCATTAAAGGCGTCGGTGAAGCGGCACTCAGCAATATACTACAAGAGCGCGACGAACACGGCAGTTACGCCAACCTGGAAGAGCTCTGTCGACGCATCGATACCGGTAAGGTCAACAAGCGGGTGCTCGACGCCTTGATCAAATCCGGCGCCATGGATGCCTTCGGCTGCACTCGGGCCACTTTGGCCAAGCACCTGCCTGAGGCCATGCAAGCCGCCGAACAATTCCAGCGTGACCAGCAAGCCGGGCAGGACGACCTCTTCGGCTTGGTCGAATCTACGGAGCCCAATGCACCCGCCAATGCCAACCCCATCGAAAGCGTG
>DOIU01000166.1 GCA_003511825.1 Gammaproteobacteria bacterium
GACGGAAGCATCCACATGAGTGACACCTTGCTTGCCCTGGAAACCTCCACCGAGGCGTGTTCCGTGGCCTTGTGCCACGCAGGTGCCTATTTTCAGCGGTATGAGCTGGCGCCACAGCAGCATGCGCAACGCGTGATGCCGATGATTGATGCGGTAGTGGCTGAGGCCGGTATTACCGTTCAACAGGTGACGGGCTTGGCCTATGCTCACGGCCCGGGCAGTTTTACCGGGATTCGGGTGGGTGCAGGTTTTATCCAAGGCATAGCGATGGGCACAGGCTTGCGCGTCGCTGGTGTGTCAACGTTGGCCGCCTTGGCCCATCGCGCGTCGCGTGAGCAAGGCAACCAAGCCGTGATTGCCAGCCTGGATGCTCGGATGCAAGAGGTCTATGTTGCCGCGTATCGCGTTGCGGCGTCGTCAATCGTGGAAGCGGTGTTACCCGACTGTGTGACGCGCCCTGATGCGGTCGCCTTGCCTCTCGACGCGGCGCAGGCGTGGGTCGGTGTCGGCTCTGGCTGGACGGCGTGTGACGGTGTGTTGAATCAGCGCTATGCCTCGGCGATGACACGTATTGACGCAACACTTACGCCGCACGCGCTGGATGTGTTGATGTTGGCGCAAGACATGTTTGCCCGCGGCGACGCCTTGCCCGCGGCAGAGGCGATGCCGGTGTATCTGCGGGATAAGGTCGCCTTGACCGAAGCGGAACGCGCTGCGCGCAAACCGTCTACGTAAAATCTGTTCTTAGAGCTTGGCGTAGGCGTCCGGATCAAACCCGACCAGGCAGGTGTCGCCGTTGATCAGTACCGGTCGCTTGATCAGAGCAGGGTGCTCACGCATCAAGGCCAACGCCGTGTCGCGATCAATCCCTTCTTTGACGGCGTCGTCGAGGGCGCGCCAGGTGGTGCCGCGCTTGTTCAGCAACACTTCCCAACCGACCATCGCGTCAAATTGTGCCAGTAGGGCATCGTCGATGCCATCCTTGCGGTAGTTGTGAAAGACATGCGCGATGTCGTGTTCTTGCAGCCAGCGCCGCGCTTTTTTCAGGGTGTCGCAGTTGGGGATTCCGTAGAGCATGATCATGGCTTGGCTTATCCTGTTTGAGGTCATCCTGGCTTGGTGCGTATAGCGTATAGGCTAGGGAGCCGTGCAGCCGACGAGTGCGGCTGCACGGTGCCGATGTGCTTAGGCTTCGGCTTGACGCAGCAGCTCGTTGATGCCGACTTTGCTGCGGGTTTTCTCGTCGACGCGCTTGACGATGACGGCGCAGTACAGGCTGTATTTGCCGTTGGCAGCCGGCAGGTTGCCGGAGACCACCACGGAGCCCGCCGGTACCCGACCGTAGATGACTTCGTCGTTTTCGCGGTCATAGATGCGCGTGCTCTGGCCGATGTACACGCCCATGGAAATGACCGCGCCTTCTTCAACGACCACGCCTTCGACGACTTCAGAGCGTGCGCCGATAAAGCAGTTGTCTTCGATGATGGTGGGGCCTGCTTGCAGCGGCTCCAGCACGCCACCAATGCCAACACCGCCTGACAGGTGGACGTTCTTACCGATCTGTGCACAGGAGCCGACGGTGGCCCAGGTGTCGACCATGGTGCCGCTGTCGACGTAGGCGCCGATATTGACGTACGACGGCATCAGCACGGTATTGGGGGCGATATAGCTGCCGCGTCGCGCCATTGCCGGCGGCACGACGCGCACGCCAGAGTCGGCAAACTGCTGGGCAGACCAGTCGCCGAATTTGCTCTCCACCTTATCGTAGAATTGGGTGAACCCGCCGGCTGGCATGGGGGCATTGTCGTTGAGACGGAATGACAGCAACACAGCCTTTTTCAGCCATTGATTGACGACCCAGTCGCCGGTGCCGCGTTGCTCAGCAACGCGGGCCGTGCCTTGGTCCAGCATGGTTAAGGCTTCGTTCACGGCGTCGCGCACGGCTTGCGGTGCCGTACTGGGGCTGAGCTCAGCGCGATTCTCAAACGCTTGCTCAATGGTGTTTTGGAGTTCACTCATAACGTTTTACCTACGGTGTTCGGTTGTGATCAAAGGGATTCGAGGGTCTGCCGTATCTGTTCGGCGCCGCGCACGCAGTCAGCAAACGGCGCGACCAGCGCGATCCGCACATGGTCGCGTCCGGGGTTAATGCCGTGGGCCTCGCGTGACAGGTAGCTGCCTGGCAGTACCGAGAGGCCGTGATCGCGGTAGAGTGCGCGGGTAAAGGTTTCGTCGTCGACGGGTAACTGCGGCCAGAGATAAAACGAGGCGTCGGGCTGTCGCACGTCGAGCGTGGTATTAAGGATGTCGAGTACGGCTGCAAATTTACGCTGGTATTCGCGCCGGTTGTCGCGCACATGGTCCTCGTCAGACCACGCGAGCGCACTGGCCATTTGCACAGGCACCGGCATGGAGCAGCCATGATAGGTGCGGTAGAGCAGAAACGGGCGCAGCAGCTCGGCGTCACCGGCGATAAAGCCGGAGCGCATACCGGGCAGATTGGAGCGCTTTGACAGGCTATGAAACGCCACGCATCGCTTGAAGTCGGTGTTGCCCATCGCATGAGCCGCTTGCAGCAGCCCCACCGGCGGCGCGTCTTCCTTCAGGTAAATTTCGGAATAGCATTCGTCAGACGCAATCACGAAATCAAACGCCTCGGCTTTGTTGATCAGCTTTTGCAGGGCAGCTTCAGACACCACCGCGCCCGAGGGGTTGGACGGGCTGCAGACAAACACCAGTTGGCAGCGTGCCCAGACTGAGTCTGGGATAGCCTCAAAATCGGGTGCGTAGTCGCTATCGGCTGTGGTGTTATAAAACCAGGGCTGCAAGCCGGCCAGGTAGCTCGCACCTTCGTAAATTTGATAGAACGGGTTGGGTGTGACCACCAGGTTGTCGTCACGACTGCGGTCGGCCACGCACTGGGTAAAGGCAAACAGCGCCTCGCGCGTACCATTGACGGGCAAGACCTGCGTATCGGGGTCGACTTGCGTCAGGGCAAAACGCCGCTGTAACCACTGGGCGATCGCCTCGCGCAGCTCACGGGTGCCTTGGGTGGTAGGGTAGCGTGACAGTTCGGGCAAGGACTCAGCCAGCGATTGCAGGACAAACGCGGGCGGTGCATGCTTAGGTTCTCCCACGGAGAGCGCGACTTCTTTCCCCGCGAAAGGCGGCAAATCCCGCTTGAGCTGACGTAAACGTTCAAACGGGTAGGGTTGCAGGCGGGCGAGATCCGGATTCATGCTGGGTCTGTGCTGAAAAACGGCCCATTATAGGTAAGTTTGCAGGCGAAGCCTACAATTAGCCGGCAAACGCCCAATACCCGCGGCTGAGTAGACTGCACTGTGGCGTATCGAGGGAGCAGGACCGATCGCGCTCGTCAGTTTGTCATAGGGACGGCGTAAACTGTCTGTGTTTCGAAAAAAATGCTGTGTTCTTAAGAAATCGGTTGACGGGAAGCTTCGCGCCCTGAGGCCGAAATTGGTACAAAAATGGAATGACCGCGTCTGTTATGCTGAAAAATAAACACGTCAAAACCACACCCGAACCCACACCGCTGACTGAACTGCCTGTCTGGCAAACGCTAGAGGCCCACCAACAACGCCTTTCACAGGTCCACATGCGTGATTTGTTTGCGGCGGACCCCAAACGTTTTAGCCGTTTTAGCCTCGATCATGCGGGGATCTTGTTCGATTACTCCAAAAACTTGATGGATGACAGCGTGATGTCTGATCTCTGCGCCTTGGCCGAGCAGCGCGGCCTGCCGGACCAGATTGAACGCATGTTCAGCGGTGAGACGATCAACGCGACGGAGGGGCGCAGCGCCTTGCACACCGCCTTGCGTAATCGTGGGCCGAGCGCGGTGTATGTGCGTGGTGAAGACGTGATGCCCGACGTGATCTCGGTGTTACATAAAATGCGCGCATTTACGGACCGTGTCCGCGGGGGCGATTGGGTGGGTTACGCCGGTGACGCGATTACCGATGTGGTGAATATTGGTATTGGTGGCTCAGACTTGGGGCCGGTGATGGCGGTGCAGGCGCTTGCGCCCTATGTGAAAGACGATTTACGTGTTCATTTTGTGTCTAATGTGGATGGTACGCACATTGCCGAAACCCTGCGCAAGGTGAACCCGCGTACGACGTTGTTCGTCATCGTCTCAAAGACCTTCACTACGCAGGAGACTTTGGCCAATGCGCATGCGGCCAGGCGTTGGCTGGTTGAGCAAGCCGGCGACGAGAAGGCCATTGCCAAGCACTTCGTCGCGGTCTCGACCAACCTACAGGCGGTGGCGGATTTTGGCATTGACACCGATGCCATGTTTGGTTTCTGGGACTGGGTCGGGGGTCGTTTTTCAGTCTGGTCCGCAGTTGGCTTATCGCTAGCGCTGGCAATTGGCATCGATCGTTTTGAAGCCATGCTCGAAGGCGGGCATGAGATGGATCAGCATTTTCGCGAAGCCCCTTTGCTGCGCAATCTGCCGGTGCTGATGGGCCTGCTTGGCGTGTGGTATCGCAACTTCATAGGGACTCACAGCCACGTTATTGCGCCCTATGACCAATCTCTGCAGCGATTCCCCGCGTATCTGCAACAACTGGAGATGGAAAGCAACGGCAAGCAAGTGGATACCACAGCGGCTAGCGTTGGCTACCACACATGTCCGGTCATCTGGGGCGAGCCCGGCACCAATGGCCAACACGCGTTTTTCCAACTCCTGCACCAGGGGACAGAAGTCATCCCGGTCGATTTTATTGCGCCGATTGAGACGCATAACCCGGTGGCTGATCAGCATCGCTTGTTACTGGCAAATTGCTTTTCGCAGAGTGAAGCGCTGATGCGAGGTCGTACCCTCGGTGAAGCCATTGATGAATTGCAAGAGCAAGGCTTGAACGACGCAGAGATCGAGGCGTTGGCGCCGTTTAAAGTGTTCCCAGGGAATCGTCCTAGCAACACGCTGTTGCTCGATCAGCTGACACCGAAAACCTTGGGGGCACTGATTGCCTTGTACGAGCATAAGGTGTTTGTACAGGGCGTGATTTGGGGCGTGAATTCCTTTGATCAATGGGGTGTGGAGCTCGGCAAGAAACTGGCAAAAACCGTGGTGGACGAGTTGGATGCCGGGCTGGTGGTGAGCAGTCACGACAGTTCGACCAACGGGCTGATGAACCGTGTCTTGGCCGCCATCCAGCAAACACCCTGAACTGCACCATCCTCTCTGATGAATGGACCTCGCCGCGGAGGTCCACTCTCGATGACCGTATGACGCGCTGCATGACCGGCAGCGTTTGCATGCAATTGTGAACAAACTTTGACAAAAAGCGGCCGGAATCAGCGCGCTCAGTACGCCTGCAAAACCGGGAGTTGATGGGCTCACTAGGGGGGGAGACCCTTTGCACTGCGGTTACGAACGTGGTCAGGGAAATTACCGGCCATCGGCGGAGACTGTGATTCCTTAAGTTTATTAAGGTTTTTTTTGTGGGGTTTGTCTAAAGAATTCGTAAATCAGTCGTTAATACCAATGTCGTACAAGGAATCGGACCGCGCTTCACGATGGCGTGCGGGCGACGGGTTCGACGTTGACAACTATACATGGAGTTTAACTATGTCTGCTTTACGGAAACAGGCCGGGTTTACCCTGGTTGAAATGATCGGCGTTATGGCGGTGATTGCGATACTGGCTTCAGTCGCGGCACCGAGAATCATGGAATCGATCGAAGACGCAAAGGTGTCCACCTTTGTACAGCAAGTCAAGGTCCTGGAGGGAGCGGTCGCCAAATACAATGCCAACACAGGCTTGTGGCCGACTATGATCACCACGTCTGACCCGTCCACAAACCCTCATCACCATCAGCTGTTAATCAATGCAAGCAACTCTGCGGGTGACGATATTGCTGGTTGGCAAGGGCCTTACGTCGCGAAAGAGCCTACCAACCCCTTTGGTAAGAATTCCTATCAAGCGCTTTACAATACCACGGATACTAACTGGACTTGTGATGTTGATGGGGACGGTACGGCTGATGGCCGATTCATCGTCTACCGCGCCGACAATGTGACTGACAAGGTCGCCGAGAAAATCAGCGATATCTTTGACGGTGACGGTGGCAGCGCAGACTGGAAAACCAAAGGTCGCGTAAAACGTTACCAGGGCACCAGTGCCTCGATTATTGCCGTTTGCCTGGCCCGTATCTAACGGTCAGGCAGCGACAAACGTCATGAACCAACAGGCAATGGCAGGTGCAGCACCTGCCAGCGGTGGTCAGGGAAGCACGCAAAAGCCCTTGGGGCAGCGTCTGATTGAGCTGGGTCTGATCACTGAGGCACAGCTGAACCTGGCTTTGCGCGAACAAAAGCGCGACGGCGGCTATCTGGGTGAAGTCTTGGTAAAGCTGGGCTTTTTGAGCCAGGACGCGCTGACCAATAACCTCGCTCTAGAGACGCAAACCCGCGTTGTGGACGTCCTGAATACGGTCGTCGATGACGAGGTGCTCGGCATGGTGCCTTATATCATGGCCAAGCAGCTGAAGGTCTTGCCCATCAGTCAGGACGAGGGTGTCTTAACGGTCGCGCTGGCTGACGCGTTTAACGTGGTGGCCATCGATACGCTTGAGAAAAAGACCGGTCTGCAGGTTGAGATTGTCAGTGCCGCCGAAGCGGACATCCTCGAGACTATTGAGCGACACTACGCTCAAGGTTCTTCCATTGATGACACCGTTGAGACTTTATTGCGAGACGGTACCGGGCTTGATGAAGAAGAGGGCCGGGAAGAGTCGTCAATGCCGCGACTGGTGGATCAGATTATCGCGCTGGGCATCAAGAACCGCGCGACAGACATCCATATCGAGCCTGAAGAAAAAATCATGCGCATTCGCATGCGCGTTGATGGTGTGCTGCGCCAGGAAGTGTTGGTGCCGTCAGTTTTACGACCGGCGTTAACGGCGCGTATCAAGCTCATGGCGGACATGGACGTGACTGAAAAGCGTGTCCCCCAGGACGGACGGATTCGCTTTTTGTTCGGGCGCCGTGAAGTCGATTTGCGCGTGTCATCGTTACCGACAAATCATGGTGAGAGCGTGGTGATGCGGATACTCGAATCCGCGGATACCCGACCAAACTTTCGTCAGCTGGGGCTCGGTGAGCAAGAGTTTCGTCAAGTCCATGAAGTGATTGAGCGACCCTTTGGTATGGTGCTGGTCACGGGGCCAACGGGCAGCGGTAAGACCACGACCTTGTATTCGTCCTTGGGTGAGATCGACGCCATCAAGCGCAGTGTCTTTACCCTGGAAGATCCCGTGGAATATTCCATGCCCATGGTGCGCCAGACGCAGATTAAAGAGGATGTAGGTATGACGTTCGCGAGCGGTTTGCGCTCGCTGCTGCGCCAGGACCCCGACGTGATCTTGGTGGGTGAAATCCGCGACCAGGAAACCGCGCAACTCGCCACCCGTGCCGCACTGACCGGGCACTTGGTGTTCTCGACCTTGCACACGAATAATGCCGTTGGCGCTATTGCAAGGCTGGCAGATATGGGGGTCGAACCCTACTTGCTGCCTGCGGCCCTGACCGCCGTCATCGGGCAACGATTGTTACGCAGCATTTGCCCGCATTGTAAAACGCCGATTCCCAACAGCGACCAAGTATTGGATGAGCTGTCGTTTGACACCTCACGCTATCAGGGCGCGCAGTTGTATAAAGGTGAAGGGTGTGATCAATGTCGAGGATTAGGCTATGTGGGTCGTCGCGCGATCTACGAGGTGCTGGTACTCAATGACAACTTCCATGACCCGATTATGCATGGCGCACCCGCCTCGGAGTTGCAGCAACTGGCCGAAGACGCCGGCATGTGCAGCATGTTGCACGACGGCATGCGCAAGGCCTGCGCAGGGTTGACGACGGTTGAAGAAGTACTGCGCGTCGTGCGTTAGCGAGGGACTGGACGATGCCGGATTTCAGTTACAGAGCGGTCGACAAGGCAGGGCATAACATTGAAGGCACGATGACGGCCGACAATGAAGCCATGCTGAATCAGCAGTTACACGGTATTGGCTACTGGCTGATTGACGCCGAGCTGCAGTCAAAGATCAATGGGCCGCGCAAGGTCAGCGTGACGCGCAAGGAGTTGATTGAATTCTGCAGTGCGATGGCCGCGATGTTGGGTGCAGGTATCAGTATCGTCGATGCGTTCAGAACCATGACGGAACAATCCACCAACCCGGGTTTTCTGCATGTGATGGAAGACATTTCCTTGAACATTGAAGCAGGGAACACGATTGCAGATTCGATGTTGATGTACCCCAATGTGTTTCCCTCGCAGGTGTGTAATTTGATTAAGGCCGGTGAGGTGAGTGGGAACCTGCCAGGCGCCTTTAAAGATTTACAACTGCACTTGGAATGGGTGGATAAGCTTGTCTCAGAGATCAAGCAAATCAGTATTTACCCGGCCATGGTGTTGGTGACAGTGGTGTTGTTCATTATCTTGCTGTTTACCTTTGTGGTGCCGAAGTTTGCAGAGATTTTGGTGAGTTTGGATGTACCTTTGCCTGTGATTACCAAGTGGGTGATGGCAGCAGGAGAGTTTACCAAGGCCTATTGGTGGGCATTGATCGGCGTTCCCATTGTGGTCGCAGTTGTATTAAGGTATGCCATAGGCGTGTCGGAAGAGTTGGCGCGTAAAGCAGATGAATTGAAGCTAAAACTCCCGATATTCGGTGAGATCGCCAAGATGGTGGCGCTGTCAAAGTTTGCGCACAATATGGGCATTTTAGTGAAATCGGGTGTCTCTATTTTGCAAGCGTTGACTCTGTGTAAGGACATGGTCGGCAATCGCGTCGTGGCGGATGCCATTGCCGACGCTGAAGTCGCCGTGAACGAAGGCAAAACAATCAGCAGTGTGTTGCGCCAACACGAGGTGTTCCCGCCCATGATGCTGCGCATGATCACCGTGGGTGAAGAAAGCGGCCAATTTGAGCAGTCAATGCTACATGTCTCGTCGCGTTATGACGAAGAGATCCCGGTGCGGGTGAAGCGAGTATTCTCCATTCTGGAGCCCGCCATCATGCTGACTCTGATCGGGATCATCGGCGTGGTATCGCTGGCGATCTTTCTGCCACTGGTCAGCGTGATGGGTGGCATCGGGTAATAGGGCGCTACCCACGGAATACGTGCGTCAGGTTTGCGTGCAAGCGTTAGACAATAAGGATGATAGACAATGGACGTTCAGGGAAAAGCGACGCGAGCAACAGGTTTTACGCTGGTTGAGATGGTCGGTGTGATGGCCATTATGGCCATCCTTGCGTCGGCGATTGTACCGAATATGATTCGTAGCGTCATGCGCGCACGCGCGGACCAGGAAACAACAACCCTAAGCACCCTGGCGGATGATCTGCAGCGCTATATTCTGACGAATCAAAGCATACCATCACCGGCCACCAACGCGTGGACGACAGCACTCGCGAGCGTGAGTGATTTACCCCGCGATAAAGTGGAATACAACGACAATGGCTTTAGGCGCGCGCTCTACTTCGATCCACGCTTTCTGACGTCTTCAGATACCACCTTTACCGGGTATGTGCAGCAGCACGGTAATATTACCTTGGTTTCCCCGCGGGTGATGCTGGTGTCCAGCTTGCAGGCGAATGCGTCGGCTGCGCCCACCACCACCAGTGATTTTGACGCCATCTGGGACCAGACGTCATCCGCCAGCGTTATCGAAAGTGAAAGCATCAAGATCGAGCGATTGAATCTTGGGCGATTTTTCCATCGGCTTGTGTTGGTCAATGAGGGTACGTCTAATAATCCCGCGTACACGCTGGGAACCGCTGCCGCGAGCACCGTCACGACGGCGGCATCGCCACTGACGTTGAGCGTGCTCGAAAATACACAAGTGGAGCTGTTTGACTCTGCTTTTGCCGGTGGTCTGTCCGAGCGCGTGTTCATTGTGAAATCAGACACCAACTACCGTTATTTCTTAAACGGCAGTGATTGGGATTGGGAACAGCCATGAGTGCGCACTTCGGCATCAGCTGGATCTACGAGGAATTCCATGCCGTTCGCATGAGTCATGGCAAGTGCGCGAAAGAGTGGCGTGCACCCAAGCCCGTGACAAATTTGCATGAGTTTGCTGCGGCACTGAACGCCGCGTGTCGTGTAC
>DOIU01000559.1:0-4895 GCA_003511825.1 Gammaproteobacteria bacterium
ATATCAACTTCATCTTGGCGATCCTTGTGGCGCTTCTTATTCTGGTATTGTTGGTTTTGGTGAGCACCTCATTTGAACCGCAGGGAATAGCACTCACACTCGTAGCCATCATATTCATGCGCTCCTTTGCCATACAAGGTGCGATGACAGGAGTGTATCTTGATTTCTTTTCCGACAACCCTGTCACTTGGTATTCCCACGCCAACATCATCAACAAACTGATTACCTACCCGTATGACGCGCCCCTTGGCTTCATCATCGGCAATACCATGGGCGGAAACTGGAATTTCAATGCAAATGCCAGTTTTTGGGCTACCGACGGTTTTGCCGCCTTGGGTGTGTTCGGGGTGTTTGTTATTGCATTCATCATTGCGGTGTTTCTTTTGTTCACGAAGTTATTGATAGCGCAAAAGCTCACCCCGATAGCAGCAACAGCATCAATTCCGTTCATCATGGCGTTAGGAAATGGGTCGTTTTTCACTAACTTGATTACTGGTGGAGGCATTGTCCTGTTTCTGCTGATCAGACTTGTCTCCAGACTTGAGAAGTCCTGATATGCGCTTGTCTGGGCACAATGCGCATTCCTTCACCGCATCCCGGAAAGCGGGATGATCCGCAGCATTTCAACCGTCCTGTCCGGTTCGCGAGGCCCCGTTGTTGCTTTAGGGGCTGCTATCATTTGGCTGACCTTCACCGATAAAAAACGCGCGATGGTTCTTATCCCTATTCTGACCATAGGAGTTTTCTTTCTTCCGACAGACAATATGGCAATTGAACGGGTGCTGGGTATTTTCAAATATCTTGATCTCTCAGCGCTGGCCAGGCTCGAAATTCAGGAATCCGCCTTGAACGATTTTCTGCAAAACCCGCTCGTGGGCAAACACTTCATGGATGCTTCATTTGGCGAAGGCTCGTGGCCACACAACTTTTTCCTTGAAGCTGCCATGTCAATGGGGATTGTCGGATTGACGCTGTCTGTTGTGATTGTTTTCGCTTCATTCCGCGCAGCATTAGCTGGTGTAAATCGTAAACATCTATTACTGGTTACACTACTCGTACAGGCGCTGGTGGCTGCTCAGTTCTCAGGATCTCTTTTTGGGGGGAGTATGCTGTTTGCCCTTTTTGCGGCGGTTCTTGCCCTTGGAATAATCTATCGTCGGGAGCGCCTTTTATTGAACAGGCGAAGCACTCCCAGCAAATTGAATTATCAGGATATTTGAGTTGGGTAGATGAAAGTATTTGTCCTTTCAGAAGGACTCCTATGCCGCGTTCAATCCGCTAGCGTGCTGCTGTTCCTCCGTGGTGCTCGCCGCCAATGCGGGCCAGGCCGTATCAGCTAGCCGGGCTACGCACGATGTTCAGATCCATTTCAACTGTCCTGAGCGGAACGGTGCTGGCCCAAGGCCTGGCCCTGCTGTTTCTGCCGGTCATTTCGCGGGGCTTTGCCCCGGCGGATTTCGGGGCATTCCAGATTCTGGCCTCGGCGATCATGCTGCTGATGCCCTTTGCCGCGATGAAGATGGAGTTCGCCGTTCTGAGGGTGCGCAGCTCGACGCAATTGTCAGACCTTCTGGCCCTGTGTGTCCTGATCAATCTGGCGGCGGCTGCGGTGATTTATCTCGGGGTGGTTCTGGTCGTACCACAAATCGCACCGGGTGCTGCCGGAGCGCTTTGGGCAACCTGGATGCTGCCAGCCGGGTTTCTGGCCGCCGGACTTTTCCAGACCCTGACCTATATTCCGATACGCAACAAGCGCTACAAAATGATGGCGGTGTCGAAAGTTCTGCAATCGGGCTTGTTTCACGCCGGGGCAGCGGTCTCTGGCTTGCTGTTGGCGGCTCCGTCGCCGGTTCTGCTGGTGGGATGGGACATTGCCGCCCGCACGCTGGCCGCGTGCATTATTTTCGCAGATTTCCTGCGCCATCGCAGCCACCGGGCCTGGACCATTTCAGTGCGGCGCATGGTTCGTATTCTGCGGGCATACCGGCGCTATCCGCTATACGCGGTTCCCAGCAGCTTCATTGGCGCGCTTGCCGCTGCGGTGCCGGTGTTCACGCTGTCCTACGCCCATGGTGCTGATGCGGCCGGACAGTTCGGGATGGCGTGGCGGACCGGTTTCATGCCGCTGTCAATGATCATTTTTGCCGTCGCGCAAGTCGTCAGCGCCGACCTTTCCCGGATTGTCCGCGATGCGGGCGGCGGCGGGCGTGATATGATCCTGAAGGTCGTACGCAACACGGTGCTGTTCGGGGTTGGCCCCCTTTTTGTCATTTTTGTGTTCGGTGAGACTATCATCGCGTGGGTTCTCGGCCCCCAATGGGGCGAAGCCGGGCGAATGCTGCAGGCGATGGTGCCATTGTTGCTGGCCGTTTTGATTGCTGGTCCGGTCAACATGACACTGGTGATAACCGGGGCAACCGGAATGCAGTTTGGCTGGGAGGTGGCGCGCGCAACTCTTTTGCTGACCGGGCTTTGGGCCAGCGCGGCAGCCGGGCTTTCAGCGGTTGCCACGGTCGGGGTTTTTTCTGCTGTTATGTTGATAATGGCAATTGTGTTTCTTGGTCTGGCCCTTGTGCGGATCGATAAACGCCGCCGACCTGTTTCAAAAAAAGCCAAATGTGAAACTCCACTTCCTTCTGAGAAGGCATGATGTGAATTGCCATATCCACCCGATCCCCCATGCAAAAAGAACAACACCCATGCCTGACTCCCCCCTCCGCATAGCCCAGCTCATGGGTTCGGCCTCGCGCGCCAATGCCGGGGTGTTCGTGGCCGCCAGCGGCTTGTCGCGCGGGCTGGCGGAGCATGCCGATCTTGAGCTTGAGGTTTTTGCCGCCAGGGACGGGCACACCGAGGCCGACAGGCCGCAATGGTGCGACATCCCCGTTCACGCTTTCCCCAAGGTGCCACCCGCCGCTTTCAGCTATGCGCCGGGCATGGCGAAAGCGGTGCGGGATTTTGCGCCTCAGATCGTGCATCAGCACGGGCTGTGGACCTACCCGTCGCTGGTCGCGCGGCGTCTGGCAAGAAAGACCAGCGCGCGCGTGATCGTGTCCGTGCACGGTATGCTTACCCCCTGGGCCTTGCAACATAGCGCGCGGAAGAAGAAGGCCGCTCTTTGGCTTTATGAAAGAAACAACCTCGCATCAGCCGATTGCATTCATGTAACGAGTGAAACAGAACTCAAGCAAGTTCGTGCCTTCGGCCTTGAACAGCCGGTTGCTGTCATTCCCCTTGGAATTGAACTCGATTTTGTGGCAAACACTCAATCAGTCGGTCAAGGGGTGCGAACGGTTTTGTCGCTCGGTCGACTTCATCCAATAAAGGGGCTCGATCTACTGGTTCGCGCCTGGGCCCGCGTTTCCCCGTCCCATGTCGATTGGTGCCTGAAGATCGTTGGGCCTTCTGAAGTTGGGTACAAAAAAGTTTTGATGGCGCTATCGAATGAACTTGGGTGCTCTCGAATTGAGTTTTTGGGTGCAACCTACGGCGAGGATAAAAACGCACTCTACTCGTCCGCAGATGTTTTTATTCTACCATCGCATGATGAAAACTTTGCGCTCACTGTGCTTGAGGCGCTCGGGCACTCACTTCCGGTTGTCGCATCCACAGGCACCCCTTGGTCTGGTCTTGTCGATCATCAATGCGGCTGGTGGGTGGAGCCGGAAGTCGCTTCGCTCGCGTCATCATTGGATGACGCAATGCGGATGCCGCAAACGGAACTGCATGAAATGGGCAAACGAGGACGAACATGGGTGGAACGTGATTTCACATGGAATACCGTCGCCGAGAGAATGCGCTCTGTCTACAAATGGCTCGCGGGGCGCGGTCCGAAGCCCGATTGCGTTATCACATGATTGCCGCAGTCTTAATAATGGAAGCCGGAACTTCAAAACACCAATGAGAATTTTCCAAAACATCTTCGCTTACCCGGCCTACCTCCGGCACCTGGATAAAGCCTGTGGCAAGACCATCTCGTTTGCCGAACGTCTGCACGCGATGGTTAATGACGGCATGAACGGCGTGCATCTGCTAGAGCCCGTGATCACGGGAGAACCCGGCGCGTTCCTGACCTGCAATGAGGATGAAGCGCTGCAAAGCGCCTGGGCGCGCGAGAACGGACTGCCTGCCCGGACAACCCCTGACGAGGTGCTTCTGGCCCAGATCGAACAGGCGCGCCCGGAGGTTTTCTACACACAATCGCCCAATCGATATGGTCCGGATTTTATGCGCCGCTTGCCGGGATGCGTGCGCAAACGAGTTGCCTGGCACTCGCCGCCAGCGCCGGTTGGTAATCTGACGGCTTATGACCTGATAGTGAACAACTTTCCCCGCTCTCTGGAAATCTACGCCACGCAGGGCGTTCGCACCGCCTATTTCACGCCGTCATTCGACCCGATCATGGCCGATTACTGCGACAATGAGGACCGCCCCATCGACATCGCCTTTGTCGGCGGCTACTCACGCCACCATCGCCAGCGCGCCGCCATTCTTGAGGCGGTTGCGGAACTTGGCGGGGAGTATCATGTGCGCTTTGCTCTTGCCCCGGGACGCCTGACGCGCCTGGCCGAGACGCCTGTCGGCTGGCTGCCCCCCCTGTCGAAACATGCGCGGCCAAAGAATGTGCGCAAGGTTTCCGGCGCGCCGTTGTTCGGCCGCGCCATGTATGGCCTGTTCTCGCAAGCCAAAATCATCCTGAACGGCGCGGTTGATTCAGCCGCCGGCGACAGGGGCAACATGCGCTGTTTCGAAGCCATGGGCTGCGGTGCCTTGCTGCTGAGCGATCCCGGGCGCTATCCGAAGGGGATGGAAGATGGCCGCACCATGCGCGTCTACGAAAACACGGCAGACGCTGTGCGCGTCATCCGTGATGTGCTTGCCAATGCGGATGAACG
>DOIU01000559.1:5312-16722 GCA_003511825.1 Gammaproteobacteria bacterium
ATTGCTTGAGCCCGTGCCAGTTAATCCCAAGATCTCGATAATAACGAAGGAAACGATGATGGATCAAAACGAGCAGCTTACCGACTATCTCAGCGGCAGAAACCTCTACGGAGACGATTTCTCGGAAAGCGAGATCGCCGGGTGGTACGAGGATGAGGCGGAAGCCTATGCCGGGCTCGGAGCGGCCGACCGCGACAGCTACAGCTATGGATACCACGCATTGAACAGACAGCTCGGCTTTTCGTATCTGGGCGAGAGGACCTTCAAACATGCCTTGGGCTCGGCAGTGCATATGGTGATGAATTCCTGCCAATCATCAAGAGGATCAAGCAACTGACGATCCTTGATCCGAGCGATGCGTTCCAGATCAATGACCTCAAGGGCGTGCCGGTCACATATGACAAGCCGCACCCTTCCGGCGATCTGCCGTTTGCAGAGGCGAGCGTTGATCTCATTACCTGCTTTGGTGTTCTTCATCATATCCCCAACGTGACGCACGTAATCCGGGAAATGGGACGCTGCCTTGCCCCAGGCGGGATCGCCCTGATTCGCGAGCCTTCTGTCAGCATGGGCGACTGGACACAGCCCAGAGCCGGTCTTACCCGCCGCGAGCGCGGAATACCTACGACTATCATGCGCTCGGCCATTTCCGACGCGAGGTTGGAAGTGGTGAGGCAGACGCCTTACGGTTTCGCTCCGGCCACGCGAGCGTGGTACCTGATCTCGCGATCATCGTTCTATAATTACGGCATGGCGGTTGCGCTCGACGTTTTGTTGAGCAGGCTGACCAGCTGGAACCATCGCTATCACCGCAAAACCATTCTGAATCGTTTCTCGCCGTCAAGCGTGTTCTGGGTGCTGACAAAGAATGCAGGCAACATGCGTTGACCAGCACCCGATACTGTCCCGCAAAATACAGCAACTGCGTCACGCACCTGATGCCATGCGATTGCTGTCGCCAATCTCCAAACCATAGCCCGAAAGAGTAATTGATCACATGACATTCACAGCAATCCGCACATCAGCCCTGTTCCGCCGCCTTCGCCGCAGCCGTCTGGTGCATGAGTATGTTCGGCCCATCTACGCTCGCCGGCTGATGCGCGCCTGGTGGGCCGAGGGACGGCCCGCCCCACCGCCCCACGACGTCAAACTCGCCGCCATCCTGTATCTCGCCGATCTCATCGGGGCAAAGATGCTGGTTGAGACAGGCAGCTATCTCGGGGATACCGTCCGGGCCTTGCGCGGGCGTTTTGATGTTCTGGCCTCAATAGAGATTGCGCAAGAGCTTGCCGCTCCGCTGCAAAAGGAGTTTCGCCACGACAAAAGCGTGCGGATCATTTTAGGCGACAGCGGCAAGGAACTGTCGCGATTGCTGGACGAGGCGAAGCTGCCCGCAATCTTCTGGCTCGATGCCCACTATAGCGGCGGCCCGACGCTCGGCGAAGGATATGTGCCCGTTTTTTGCGGAGCTGGACGCTATCGCCAGCCTTGCCCACAAGCAGCACGCCGTTTTGATCGACGACGCCAAAGACTTTGATGGCCAGGACGGATACCCAACAGCCGATAAGGTCGTTGAGCACCTGCGGGCCGCCGGCTATCGCATCGCCGTCGCAAACAATATGATCCACGCTATCCCTGAAGCCTTGTGAGGCAGACGTTATCTTTTCGCCTTCGCGCTCCGTCAACTCACCACCGCCCGATCGGTCATTCGCCGCCAGTTGCTCCCGTCTGAAAATGCCGGTACCGCACCACCGGCCTCATCGCTCACATAAATCATCGCGCCCGCGCCGCTCGTTGCGGCGCTTGGCATAGTGGCGGCGGTGAAGGAAGCTGGCCGTATATAAGTGCGCCCGATCACCGGGCCTACGGCATCAGTCGCCCCGTTAACCCTGATACCATGTGTGCTGGTTCCGAGAGCCAAAATCTGACGCGCCCTGGTTAAGAAATTGTAACCATCTATCAAACTGCCGATGAAACGAACCGCGTTGCCGCTATCGCTGTCCGCCAGAGAGAATTGGCGGTTGCCCGGCGAGTTGTGGCTCAGGACAAGCATCGCGCCATGTGCCGAATCGCCCGAGCCATCAGCTGCATCTCCGGTCATCAGGAAAGCCCTGCCGTTGTCGGCAACGCAATGCACTTTGGCTTGCGGCGTGATGGTTCCAAAGCCGATGTTGCCGGTATCCTTGTCAATGACCATGGCCTCATTCCACGCCGCGCCATCCGGGCTGACTTTGACAGAAAAGTCATCATTTCCCGCTGTGCCCATCTCGGCGCGCCCGGACCAGCCGGTCTGAAACAACAGGCTGGCGGTATCGGCGGCGGCGTTCTTGTTGACCTTGATCTGATGCCCGTTGCCCTCGTGGCTGAACAGCGTGGCAGGCGAGGAGACGGCCAGACGGTTAGTCACGTCCGCCGTGGTGTTGAGGCCGAGCATGGGGATATTCTGCATATCGCTATCGGAGACCTGCACCCAGGCCGTGCCGGACCATGCATAAAGCTGACCCTCGTCGCTCACCCAGGCCAGCCAGCCCTCTTGGGGGCCATAAAACATCCAGACATTTTCCTGCCATGCGGCGATCTGACCATCCTTGCCGGCCCATGCGCCGGTGGCACCAACGGCGACGATATAACGCTCGCCATTGGTCGGGGAGGCCGGGGGCACAGTCAGGTCGCGGTCGATTACGCCAAGCTGCACAATGGCATCAAGGGCGCGGATCGCCTCGTTATGGGTGACATGTTTTTGCGCCTGGGCGGCCATGATATAAGGGAGCTTGAGGTTTGCTGTATCGTCCATGGTCTGACCTTCTCTGTGTGCTGTAAACTGGGTTATGCAAATTGATACTCATTGTCGCTTGCCCGATGAAGGCGGGGATATATTTCACCACCCGGCGTTTCATTGACCTTAATCGACCGTTCTTACCCCTGTAAGATCGCCCTTGACACGCCGGGACCGGGGGAAATTTCCGTTTGTAACTGGGATTACATTCAGAATACATTCAAAAGAAGGAAACCCAAATGACAGCTATTCTCGGCCTTAACGCCTTCCATCCCGACTCCTCAGCATGCCTCGTGCTTGACGGTAAGCTCGTAGGTGCCGTCGCCGAGGAACGGTTGGGCGCGCGCCACAAACACACCATAATCTTTCCAGAAAATGCCATCCGCTGGCTCCTGAAGGACAACGGTTTGCGTTTGCGCGACATCACGCATGTTGCGATTGCCCGACAGCCTGGTGCCAACCTTTCAGCCAAAGCGAAATATGTATTGTTCAACCCGATAATCGGAGCCGAAGCGGTAGGCCGCTTCCTTGCGCGCGGCAAAGGCACCGCAAAGACACTGGATAATTTGGCCGAGATCTGTGGTGAAGACCCTAAACGGGTGAATTACGCTGTGCACAATGTTGAGCACCACCTGGCCCACATTGCCAGCACCTATTATCTCTCGCCGTTCGAGACCCTTACGGCGGGTTTTTCCTATGACGGTTCGGGCGATTTTGCCTCGGCAATGGCGGCGCGATGCGAAGGCACAAAAATAGAGGTCCTCGACAAGGTTACCGTGCCTGACAGCCTTGGTCATTTTTACACGGCTCTGTGCCAGTTTATCGGTTTTGATCTTTTTGGTGAAGAATACAAGGTTATGGGCCTGGCCCCCTATGGCGAAGACCTCTTTTCCGACGCGATGAAGAAAATTGTCCAGACAAGCGGTAACCCCTAGTTCAAACTCAACCCCAAGTTCTTTAATATAGCGCGCGGCCTGAGCGAGGCGCAATTGTCCGATGATGGTCAGATGCGTTTGGGCACGATATATTCAGATGCACTTACTGACCTTTTGGGGCAGCCACGAGAGCGCGGATCCGAGGTCACTCAACGAGAGAAAGACATTGCACGTTCCACGCAAGTCCGGTTTGAAGAGGCTGCCGCCAACTGTATGCAAACACTTTCAGAGCAGGTGCCTGTAACGCGTTTGGCAATGGCCGGCGGTTGTGCGCTGAACGGCGTTATGAACGCCCGCATCTACCGCGATTTCCCGGTCGAACAGATGTATTTGCAATGCGCCGCTTCAGACGATGGTACCGCAGTCGGAGCGGCATACCATTGCTGGCACATGTTGCTTGGTAAAACCGAGCGCTTCGAGATGAAGCACGCTTTCTGGGGCCCAGAATATCCGGAATGGCGGATACGGCAAGCCATCGATGCGTCCAGCTTACCCTGTCACGAGTGCCGAGGCGAGGAGGAACTTCTTAACCTGACGGCCGACCACATTGCCGGGGGGGCCGTACTGGGCTGGTATCAGGGCCGGAGCGAATGGGGGCCGCGCGCACTCGGGAACCGCTCGATCCTGGCCAATCCCTGCATCCGCGACATGAAGGCCACGATCAATGAGAAAATCAAGAAGCGCGAGTCTTTCCGCCCCTTCGCACCCTCCGTTTTGAAAGAGGAGGTCGGACGCTTCTTTGAGCAGGATATTGAAAGCCCCTTCATGATGCATGTGGTCAAGTTCAGGCCCGAGTGGCGGGATGTCTTTCCGGCCGTAACCCATGTGGACGGCACCGGACGGCTGCAGAGCGTGGAAGAGGACAACAACCCGCTGTATTACCGCCTGATTCGCGCGGTAAAAGAGCGCACCGGCTATGGAATTGTCCTTAACACCAGTTTCAATGAGAACGAACCGGTAGTTGACACCCCGGAGCAGGCAATCGCCTGTTTCAACAGAACCGACATGGACGTTATGGTGCTTGGCAGGTTCGTGCTGGTTAAACCAACCCGTGACCCGGAAAATCAGTAGCCGCCCGCCGGATAGAAAATGACTTTGAAAATCTCCATAGTCACAGCCACTTACAACCGCGAGGATACAATCTCGGATTCCCTGAAAAGTCTCAGGCGGCAAACTTTCTCAAATTACCAGCATATAATCCAGGACGGTGCCTCAACTGACGGGACATTGGATATTATCAATAATCTGTCAGATTCCAGAACCCGTCTCGCCAGCGAAACGGACACGGGCATTTATGACGCCCTGAACAGGGGTATAAAAAGGGCATCCGGGGACATAATCGGCCTCATGCACTCGGATGATTTTTTTGCCTCCGATACTGTGCTGGAGAAGGTCGCCGCCGCATTTTCCGATACTTCCACAGACGGTGTTTATGGCGATCTACAATATGTTTCCGCCTCGAATCCAGAACGCATCATACGCCACTGGCGGGCCGGTAAATATACTTCAAAGCGCCTGAAATATGGCTGGATGCCACCGCATCCCACCCTTTACCTGCGGCGCGAAGTGTTCGAGAACTGGGGATGCTATGACACCAGTTACCAAATCGCCGCCGACTACGACGCCATGCTGCGCTGGCTCGTCCGTGGCAAGATAACACTCGCCTATATCCCGGAAGTGCTGGTGAAAATGCGGGTGGGTGGGGAAAGCAACAAGTCTCTCGGCCGGATAATCAGAAAAAGCCGCGAAGATTATCGCGCCATACGCAGCAACGGTGTCGGCGGATTGGGAACTCTGGTAATGAAAAACACGCGCAAAATTAGGCAATTTTTTGAAAGGGGCAAACAGCAACAATGAAAAAAGCATTTCTCACCGGCATTACCGGCCAGGACGGGTCTTATCTCGCGGAACTTCTGCTCGAAAAGGGCTATGAGGTCCATGCCATTCAGCGCCGCGCCTCACTGTTTACCACGGCGCGGATCGAGCACATTTTCGACCATCCGAACCTGCACACCTACCACGGTGATCTGGCGGATTCCTCCAGCCTGCACCGGCTGATCAGTAAGGTTGAGCCGGATGAAATCTATAATCTCGGGGCGCAATCGCATGTGGGCGTTTCTTTTGAAGTGCCCGAATATACGGCGGAAGTTTCTGGCATTGGCACGGTACGCATTCTGGATGCAATCCGGGATTCTGAGGTGAACTGCAAGTTTTACCAAGCCTCGACTTCTGAGCTGTTCGGCGGCATTCCCGGCACTGAGCCGCAGTCGGAAACCACGCCGTTTTATCCGAAATCGCCCTACAGCGCGGCCAAGCTCTATGCCTACTGGGTGACGGTCAACTATCGGGAATCATACGATATATTTGCCTGCAACGGCATCCTGTTCAACCATGAAAGCCCGCGCCGTGGCGAGACATTCGTGACCAAGAAAATCACCCAGGCGGTGGCCCGCATTCATCAGGGCCGCCAGGACGTTCTGCGGCTTGGCAACATCGACGCCAAACGCGACTGGGGCCATGCGCGTGACTATGTGAACGCCATGTGGCTGATGCTTCAGCAGGACACGCCAAAAGATTACGTCATTGCCTCCGGCGAGACCCACACGGTTCGTGAATTCGTTGAGCTGGCTTTTGCCGAAACCGGCACCGCAATCGAATGGCGGGGCGAAGGTGTCGATGAAAAAGGATATGACGCCGCCACGGGCGCGGTCAGGGTCGGGATCGACCCCCGCTATTTCCGTCCGGCCGAGGTTGAGCTATTGCTGGGCGATCCGACCAGGGCCGAAACCGAGCTTGGCTGGAAACGGACCGTCAGCTTTCGCGAACTGGTCGCCGGAATGGTGAAATACGATCTGGAAAACGACACATTTGGCGGACCCGAGTAGTGGCGATACCCGAAAGCGATTTTGACAACAGGAGACAACAATGACCAAACGAATTTTCGTGGCCGGTCATAAGGGCATGGTCGGGCGCGCGCTGGTTCGCCGTCTTGAGCAGGATGGCAAAAACCAGGTCTTTGGCCGCCCCCATGCCGAGCTTGACCTGATGGACCAGCGCGCGGTGCAGGCGTTTTTCGCGCGCGAACAGATCGACGAGGTCTATTTTGCCGCCGCCAAAGTTGGCGGCATCATCGCCAACAGCACCTATCCGGCCGAGTTCATTTATGACAATTTGATGGTCGAGACCAACACCATCCATGCCGCGCATCTGGCGGGGGTGCAGAAATTGATGTTTCTCGGCTCAAGCTGCATCTATCCCCGCCTTGCCGACCAGCCGATTAGTGAGGACGCGCTTCTGACCGGCCCGCTCGAGCCGACCAACGAGCCTTATGCCATCGCCAAGATCGCCGGGATCAAGCTGTGTGAAAGCTACAGCCGTCAATACGGGCGCGATTACCGCAGCGCCATGCCGACCAACCTTTACGGGCCAAATGACAATTTCCACCCGGAAAACTCGCATGTGGTTCCTGCCTTGATCCGCCGGTTTCATCAGGCTGTTAATGAAGATGCCGACGAGATCTTCATCTGGGGCAGCGGCAAGCCGATGCGCGAATTCATGCATGTGGATGACATGGCCTCGGCCTGCGTCCATCTGATGAACCTGCCGCCGGAGGTTCTGGCCCGGCAGACCGAGCCGACGCGCTCGCATATCAATATTGGCACCGGCACGGATTGCAGCATCCGCGAATTGGCGGAAACTCTGGCTGAGGTGACCGGGTTCAGGGGCGAGTTGATGTTTGACACAACCAAACCCGACGGCATGCCGCGCAAGTTGCTCGATATCTCTCGCCTCAAGGCACTGGGCTGGGAGCCGCGTATAGGCTTGCGGCAAGGCCTGCACTCGGCCTATGACTGGTTTGTTGGCAATCAAGGGCAGTTTCGCGGGTAGAATTTGGCACGCTTGATTTCGACATCAATGGTATCAGGAAACACCAATGGCTAATTTTCTTAAACGATTCATAAAGCTAAATCGCCAATCGGCAGCGTGGCTGGAATCCCGGTTTCCCCGCTTTTTCGGGGCACCAAGTTATAAAGATGAACTGATGCGCCTTATTGACGACGATATTGACAACAAAATGCCCGGGACCGTTTTGGAGGTGGGTGGAATTGACCGTCCTCTGCTAAGTCGCGGGCAGGGATTCAAATACGTGGGGCTTGATATTGAAGAAAGAGAAGGCTGCCATCAAATTTATGACCAGTTTATTGTGCAGTCGATCGAGCAACCGGTCGCCGTAAAAAGCGATTTGATCATCTCGATCACACTCATGGAACATATCCCGAACAACAAAGCAGCAGTTGCGTCAATGTTTGGCGCAATACAACCGGGGGGGTATTACGCATCACTATATCCCCTCCAAGTGGCACCCCTATTCAATCGCTCTGCGGCTTTTGGGGCCGAAATTGCAACGTAAATTGATTCCTTTACTGCGACCGGCGGCTGTCGAGGTCACGGGGTATCCGGCATTCTTCAACCACTGTTCGCCACGCCAGATGGAAGGCCTGTTTCGTGCAAGCGGATTCCAGGAAATCCGGATAAAGGCCTTTTATCGTGCCAGCGATTATTTCGCGTTTTTTTTGCCAGCCTACTTGCTTGTAGCGCTGTACGAAAATCTTTGCAGCTTGTTCGATTTGCGATTTGCCTGTTCAGGTTTCATCATCAGCGCGCGCCGGTTTGCGTAATTTTTGAAAGAAAAACAATGAATTCATCGACCACGTTGCGGGAAAAAATGATCCATCCCATCATCCTCTGCGGCGGCTCCGGCACTCGGCTGTGGCCGCTGTCGCGCAAAAGCTATCCCAAGCAGTTTTCCGCCCTTATCGGCGAAGAAAGCCTGTTTCAGGCTACCGCGCGTCGCTTGTCGGGCCCGGATTACGCCGCGCCGACAATCGTCACCGGCTCGGATTTTCGCTTCATCGTAACCGAGCAATTGGTGGCCGCCGGCATTGATCCCGGTGCAATCCTGATCGAGCCCGAGGGGCGCAATACTGCCCCCGCCGTACTAGCCGCGGCCCTGCATGTGGCGCAAAATGACCCCGATGCCCTTCTGCTGGTGGCCCCTTCCGACCATGTGATCGAGGATACGGACGCCTTCAACAGAGCCGTCAATCTGGGCTGCACGGCGGCGGCTGCCGGTGATCTGGTGACTTTCGGAATCCGCCCTGACCGGGCGGAAACCGGCTACGGATACCTTGAACTGGCTGAAGATTTCAAGGCTGGCCAACCGGTCAGGCTCAAGTGTTTTGTCGAAAAACCAGACACGGACAAAGCCCGGGAAATGCTGAAATCCGGCCGTTTCCTCTGGAATGCCGGGATTTTCCTGTTTTCCGCCAAAGCGATCATCGAAGCGTTTCAGAGCCACGCCGCTGACCTTGTCGCCCCGGTTGAGCAGGCGGTGGCGAATGCCAAGCCCGACCTTGGCTTCCTGCGCCTTGGCTCCAAAGCTTGGGCCAAGGCCGACAATATCTCGATCGATTATGCGGTGATGGAGCGCGCTGACAACTTGACCGTCGTGCCCTTTGCCGCCGGCTGGTCAGACCTTGGCGACTGGGCGGCGGTCTGGCGCGAGGCGGTGCCGGATGAAAACGGCGTCAGCCTGGCCGGCCCGGCAACCGCCATTGATTGCACAAATACCCTGCTGCGCTCGGAAAACCCCGGCCTTGAGCTGGTCGGGATAGGGCTTGAAAATATCATCGCTGTCGCCATGCCCGATGCGGTGCTGGTTGCCGACAAATCCCGCGCCCAACAGGTCAAGCTCGCGGTTCAGGCATTGCACGACAAGGACGCCCTGCAAGCCGGACAATTCCCCCGCGATCACCGACCCTGGGGCTGGTTTGAAAGCCTGGTGATTGGCAAGCGTTTTCAGGTCAAACGCATTGTCGTACATCCCGGCGCGGCCCTCAGCCTGCAAAGCCACGTGCACCGCTCTGAGCATTGGATCGTGGTTGAAGGCACGGCGCTGGTGACCATTGGCGAGAGCCAAAAGCTGGTGACGGAAAACCAGTCAGTTTATATTCCTGTGGGCGAAAAACACCGGATGGAAAACCCCGGCAAAGTGCCAATGATGCTGATCGAGGTCCAAACCGGCTCCTACCTGGGCGAGGACGACATTGTGCGCTTTGAGGATGTCTATGCACGGGAATGAGATTTCGGCCAGGTCAGAGCGGCAGGAACACGCGCTATTCAAGCTGCCAGCTGGCCTGCTGTGGGGCCGCTTCTAGGTGAATGCCAAATTTTGATCCGCCACAGGAGCTAGCGCAGTTGAAAGATCAGACGTGACGCGGTAGCGCTGGAATATGGTGAAAAGTCACAAAAAGTTGAATCTCTCCGCCGGGATGGCCTCGGTTTCAGTGGCCTTGGTGCTGGTGGGGCTGAAGCTGTGGGCGCTGGGCCAGACTGGGGCGCTGTCGGTGGCGGCATCACTGGCGGATTCAGCGATGGACCTGATGGTATCGCTGGGCGGGCTGGCGGCTATCTGGTATGCGGCGCGCCCGGCGGATGAGGACCACGCTTTTGGCCATACTTCGGCCGAAGATCTGGCTGCCCTCGGCCATCCGGTCGAGTTGCAGATAGGGCTTCAGCTCGGCTTCATCCAGGTCATGCAGCTTCTGGCGGCGTAAATTGCTGTAAAAGTGCCAGTCCCACGGCTCCAGCGGCCCTTCAAAGCCATCAGAATGTAGCATTTGTGCAAGAATGGCTGCGTCGGCCTCGGCCGCTGCGCGGGCTGGCTTCCAGACCTGCATCAGCAATTCGCGCACATTGGCCGGGTTTTGGGCCATCTCGGTTTCCAGCTTGAAGGCGGCGAAATTGTCGTAGCCCAGAAGCCGCGCGCGTTCTTCGCGCAAAGCCAATGTTTCGGCGGCAATCGCCCGGTTGTCGGTTTTGCCGGCATTTGCGCCGCGGGCCACGTAGGCCTGATAGGCGCGCTGGCGCTCCTTAAACGCCAGACCAAAGCCCGCATCAAGCAACTGGAAGCCCAGATTGCCGCAGTCAACGCCGCAATCGCCGATCTGCTGCAAAGCACTCCCGAAACCGCGCGCGCAGCTGAAATCATCTGCTCGATCCCGGGACTTTCAAAGATCAGCGCCGCCGCCCTTTTGATCGAGATGCCCGAACTCGGCACCCTTAACAAAAAGCAGGCCGCCAGCATCGCGGGCCTGGCACCCATGACACGCCAGTCCGGTCAGTGGCGTGGCAAATCCTTCATCCAGGGCGGCCGCAAACACTTGCGCGACACTCTTTATATGCCCGCCCTCGTCGCCAGCCGCTACAACCCCGACCTCAAGGCCAAATACAGCGCTCTCATTGCCGAAGGAAAGCCCGCCAAAGTCGCCCTGGTCGCGCTGATGCGCAAGCTCATCATTCTCGTCAATACGTTGATCCGCGAGGATCGGAAATGGGAGAAAAAAAGAGCTTGATCAAAACGGATACTCCAGACGCTGAACACCGCCGTCAAGGAATATGCGGGCCTGCTGGCGTATTCGCTCACTGACCAGTAAAGTCCGGACGGCTAACTTTGGCACCCCCGCGCCTGCTCCCGCATGACGGCATAATCGCTCAGCATTTCCACGACCGCAGACCCCTCCGGCAGTGCCTGCAGTTCCTTCGCAGCCCTGGCCTGGAACCCCGCGCTATATTCCACAACCGGCGGGCACACCCCGACCGCCCTCTCAGAATTTGCCGTCGCGCAGGCGCTCAGCAA
>DOIU01000466.1 GCA_003511825.1 Gammaproteobacteria bacterium
CCGCAAAGATATTCGGATCAAAGATGATATCTTCGGGCGGGAAACCAATGTCCTCGGTCAGCAAGTGATAGGCGCGTGCGCAGATGTCGGTTTTGCGCGCAATGGTGTCGGCTTGACCGGTTTCGTCAAACGCCATCACCACAACGGCGGCGCCATAGCGCAGTGCCAGATTGGCGTGTTCGCGAAACTGCGCCTCGCCTTCCTTGAGGCTGATGGAGTTGATGATGGGCTTGCCTTGGGTGCACTTTAAGCCGGCTTCAATCACGGACCAATCGGATGAATCAATCATCACCGGCACGCGTGCGATATCGGGCTCGGTGGAGATGAGATTCATAAACCGGATCATCGCGGCTTTGGAGTCAAGCAGGCCCTCATCCATATTGATGTCGATGATTTGCGCCCCGTTGTCGACTTGCTGGCGCGCAACGCTGAGGGCTGTTTCGTAGTCTTCCTGCATGATCAGCTTTTTAAAGCGTGCCGAGCCGGTGATGTTGGTGCGCTCGCCGACGTTGCAGAACAATGAATCCGCCGCAAGATTGCAGGCTTCCAGGCCAGCCAGTCGGAAGGCTACCGGAATCTCGGGAATGGCCCGTGGCGGATGCTGAGCAACAGCGGCCCCAATGGTGCGAATGTGATCAGGCGTTGTGCCACAACAGCCGCCAACGATATTCACATAACCCTTGGCCGCCCAGTCGCCGATCTCGGTGGCCATCTGTTCGGGCGTTTCGTCATAGCCGCCAAAGGCGTTGGGCAGGCCCGCATTGGGGTGGGTCGACACATAGGTGTCTGCGATTGTGGAGAGCTCCTCGACATAAGGTCTCAGCTCTTGCGGCCCCAACGCACAATTCAGGCTGATGGCGAGCGGCTTGGCGTGGCGCACGGCGTTCCAAAAACCTTCGAGGGTTTGCCCCGAGAGGGTTCGTCCGGAGGCGTCGGTAATGGTGCCGGAGATCATGATCGGCAAGCGTATTTGCTTGTCGTCAAAGTACCGCATAATGGCGAAGATGGCTGCCTTGGCGTTGAGGGTATCGAAGATCGTTTCGATCATCAGCAGATCTACGCCACCGGCAATCAGCCCGTCACAGGCTTCATAGTAAGCCGCTTCCAGCTGATCAAAGGTGATGTTGCGCATCGCCGGGTCATTCACATCGGGTGAGATGGATGCGGTGCGATTGGTGGGGCCCAACACGCCGGCGACAAAGCGTGGTTTGTCCGGTGTGCGTTCGGTGTAGGTGTCGGCAGCGGCGCGCGCCAGCTGCGCGGATTGCAGATTCAGCGCGTGTGACAATGCCTGCATATCGTAATCTGCCATGCTGACCGTATTGGCATTGAACGTGTTGGTCTCGATGATATCCGCGCCGGCTTCGAGGTAGGCGAGGTGGATATCGCGAATGAGGTCGGGCTGCGTCAGAGAGAGCAGGTCGTTATTGCCTTTGAGCTCACTGGGCCAGTCTTTGTAGGCCTCGCCACGGTAATCGTCTTCGTCCAGGTCGTGTTGCTGGATCATGGTCCCCATCGCACCGTCGAGCAACAGGATGCGTTGCGCCAGTAGGCGTTTGAGGGTGTCTTCGGGGGTCTTTACAACGGAGTTCATGGCGTATGCGTCGGCGCTTTTTTTACGGTAATGGGTAAATAGTGTATGCCATATGTAGATATAAAGATATCTTTATATTATAGTGTTTCTGGTCGAGGTTGTCAGGACGTGCCCGCTAGCGTGTCCAGCGCTGTGGTGCATCCCGTGCCTCGCATCAGAGAATGCAGTTATCAGGCCCACGCAGAATGATTGAAAAAGAACAACTCCTGCTTGCACTGAAAGCCGCCGGTGAAGCCACACGGCTGCGTCTATTGGCCTTGTGCGCGCAAGGGGAACTGAGCGTGAGCGAACTCACGCAAATCGTTGCGCAAAGCCAGCCACGTGTCTCCCGGCATCTCAAAATGCTGGTTGAGGGCGGTTTGTTGGAGCGTTTTCGCGAGGGGGCCATGGTGTTTTATCGCTGTAATGAGCGCGGCCCTCTGGGTGAGTTCGGTGAGAGCTTAATTCGTCAGTTGCCTGATGATGATCCTGAGTTGCAGCGAGATAGAGCGCGCTTGGAGGACGTGAAGCTCCGACGCGCTGAGCTGGCGCACCGCTACTTCCGTGAAAATGCGGACCGCTGGAATGACATCCGCAGTTTGCATGTGCGCGAAAGAGATGTCGAAGAGGCGCTCAAAGATGTCATCGGCGCAGAACCTGTCGATGACTACGTAGATATCGGGACAGGCACAGGCCGCATTCTGGTGTTGCTGGCAGATCGCGTGCGTCACGGTATGGGCATTGATATTAGCCCAGAGATGCTGACAGTCGCGCGTGACAGCATTGAGCAAGCGGGGTTGCGCCACGTCCATGTGCGCAAGAGCGATATGTATACCATGCCACTGGACGATGCGAGCGTTGATCTCGCAACGCTGCATTTGGTGCTGCATTACAGCGCTGACACCGATCGCGTTATTGCCGAAGCAGCGCGTGTGCTGCGACCCGCTGGGCGGTTGATCATTATTGATTTTGCGCCGCATCACGAAGAACACCTGCGCCATGAACATCGGCATTACCGCCTGGGGTTTGCGGACGATGACATTGCGCGGCTGTTTAAAGATCACGGTCTGGCGCCAGGACCGGTTACCGAGTTGAGTGGGGATCCACTCACGGTGAAAATCTGGCAAGGACGAAAAGCCGGCTGAGCCCGGCACATTGACTATGACTCTCGGGGAACCCACAGTGCCACACACAGGAACAGGCAAAAGCCAGCAACCGACATTTTCGTTTGAGTTTTTTCCGCCACGCACGGCGCTGATGCAGCGCAAGTTTTGGCGGACGGTGGGCAGGATGGAAGCGCTGTCACCGGCGTTTTTTTCGGTCACCTATGGCGCGCTGGGAAGTGGCCAGACACAAAGCGTGGATACTGTAAAGGCCTTGTGCGCTGAGAGTGATGTGCCCGTGGCTGCACATTTAACCTGCGTGGGTGCAAATCGTGAAACCCTCAATGCGGTTATTCACGATCTGCGCGATTGCGGTATTCGAGGGGTGGTCGCGCTCAGGGGTGATGGTGAGGAGCCCGGCGCGCCGTTTTGCGCTCACCCTGACGGTTATCAGTCAGTGCCTGAATTGGTGACTTACTTGCGAGGAAGCGGCGAGCAAGCGATCAGTGTCGCGGCGTATCCTGAGGTGCATCCTCAGGCTAGCAGTCCGGAGGAGGACTTGCTCCACCTCAAGCGTAAGCTGGATGCGGGTGCGGATCAGGCCATTACTCAGTATTTCTTTGAAGCCGAAGATTTTCTGCGGTTTCGGGACAGGGCCATAGCCGCAGGGATAGCTAAGCCGATTATTCCGGGGATTTTACCGATTCATAATTATCAGCGGGTGGTGCAGTTTAGCCAACGCTGTGGTGCCAGTGTGCCCACGCGGTTTGCCGATGATTATGCGCGGCTGGACAATGACCCGCAGGGCCGCTACGAGTTCTCTGTCGCGCTGGCCGTGCGCTTAGGGGAAACCCTGATGGCAGAGGGCGTCAGCCAATTCCATTTCTACACGCTTAACCAAACAGACCTCAGCCACGCCGTGTGTTGCGAACTCTTACGCGAGCCCCAGTAATTCTTAGGGCAACGCGCATTCTGTTAAGCGTGCACTTGGGCCACTGAACAAAAGTCTCTACAATTGCGCCGCGAAATCTGTGCATTGTGCGCAGTCCTTGACTAAGCTATTACAGGTTTAGTTAAGTCCATCGAGTGCTGTTGAGTTGCCTGTGAACGTCACTGACGATTGTGTGTATTCTGACGACGAGTTGTTAGTCTTTTTACTGCATTTGTACCCATCGAATGCAGAATATCATGAGTCCTCAACGTCTCTTTGGGACGTGGCGGATACGTTGGAGTATGCGCGTCCGGATGCGCAAAATATTGCTGATGCGCTGCAAGGCAAAGGCCTGCTGACCTATGTGTCAGTCTCGGGCCATGTTGCCTTGACCAGTCGGGGCAGCTTTGAAGTCATGCTGGCTTTGGCGCAACCTGACAAGCCTTCAAGGTACTTCCCATCTGTTGCACAAGTTCGCAAACAGGCGCGATTTGCGCCCGCGCTGCGAACGGTGAATTTCTCGGAGTTGCTTGGGCAGCTCAGGGAATTCTGCGTCGATTTAACCTTGTCTGATGATATGAGTGACCGTTTGGGTACGCTGGTGGCGGAGCTCGAAAGTGTTGTTGGTCAAGAAAGTACGGCTAATGGGCATGTCGTGAACGAGCTGCAAGTGATCGATCGACTGCTGGCCAACCAGGTCCCTGCCTAATGTTGGTAATTTTTGCGGCCTAGGCCCGCCCGTGATTATTGTGTCGCTGTAAGCTGATAGCAGGGTGACATGTGTGAAACCTAAGACGATGAGAGAGTTTGATATCATGTGCCATTGGCACAATGGAGAACGCGCGCCTTTGATAGGCGGGTGAGTCCGACAACTACCATGTATTGCGAATTTTTTGATCTATCTGATTATCCCTTTTCCCCTCGGGTCGATGCGCTGAACTTCTACCGGTCAACGACTGTGGATCAAGCGCTGGCGACATTGCGTCACGGTATGCTGTCCGGGGACAGGCTGTTAGTGTTTAACGGTGCCGCAGGTGCCGGAAAGACGGCGTTGCTGAACTATTTGCGCGCGGGGCTGGCATCATCCGTCCGCAGTGAATATGTTCTCGGCAGTGATGACAGCGATACCGAATTTCTGCAAGCCATAGCACATGCCTATGGTCTGCCTGTTGCCGATACGCGTGCGCAATTGTTTAACGACATTACGCATGAATGGCAACGCTTGTCATCTCGCGGCGAGCGGTTGCTGCTCATTGTTGATAATGCGCACGGCTTGACGATACCTTCGCTGCGCGTGGTGAATCGTTTGGTCAGCGGGCAAGCCAATGGTGCTTACTCCGTGACGGTGTTGCTCAGCGGCCGCAAGGATTTGCCCAAGCAACTCGTTCGCGAGTTCGGTTCCTTGCGCGACCAGCAGTTCCGCATGATCGCATCACTGCAACCCCTGAACGTGACTGATACAGAGCACTACATCAGCGCACGCATCGCGCACGTAGGGGGAGAGGCTACGGCTATTTTCTCTGCGTCCGTCATGGCGTTGGTGCACACATACAGCAACGGTCTGCCGCAGCGAATCAATAGCTTGTGTGATATTGCGTTGCTCAATGCATACGCGCAAGGCGATAACAAAGTCAAGCGCGCACACCTTGAGAGTGCTTTGAGGAAACTCGGTTGGGCGGTGCGTCGGGATTCGGCTTCCACACAGGCACACGCATCAGCACGCATTGTGTCTACGGATACTAATGGTCACAGCGTGAGTTACGACTTGAGTGGTCAGGCTTTGCGTATTGGTCGAGCTGAGGATTGCGATATCCGTATTGATCAACAGGGCGTGGCTGACTATCAGGCCGCGGTCGTGCCGATCAGCGACAGTAGCTACTTATTAGAAAATCACAACACTGACAACTCAGTGCTTGTCAATGCAAGTGCGGTAAAGCGCGTGCCTCTGAAATCTGGGGATGTAGTGAGCATTGGCAACGCCGAGTTGCGCTATGAAACTCTTTCGGCCGAACAGCGGCCGTCCGCCCAGTCGTCTTGAAGACGCGTGGGCCAGAATGACTAAAGAAACGGTTATGCAACTGGATACAACAACGACGTCAGGCTTCTCTCTGCACGATTTGGTGACCTTGTTTCTGCGCAAAAAAGCGCAGTTCACGCTGCCATTTCTCTTGGTTTTTGGTTTGGTTACCTTTTATGCCTTTGTTGCCGAGGCTGAATATCGCTCTGAAGCACGCATTCTGATAGAGCCGAAAGGCCTGCAGCTGGGAGACCAGGCATCAGTAGCGAGCTTCACGGAACATCGCATTCAGATTATTTCGGAGCAGATCATGCAGCGCGAAAACATGCTGCAGTTGATCAAAGACCACGATCTGTACCCCGAGCTCAGTCTGGAATCGCTGGATAAAGCCATTGAACAGCTTGAGGAAGCGATAGACATGAAGCCGGTCAACACGGAGTTAGTTGATCCGACAACAGGGCGTGTTCGTGAGTCTACTATTGCCTTTCTATTGGCATTTGAGTACACCGATGCACAGGTGGCCAAGGCCGTGGCTGATAATTTGGTGTCGCTGTTCCTGCGGAAAAATGAGGCGACGCGCATCGCCGATGTTGAGCAGACGGCGGGTTTTCTGAGTCAGCAGGTTGATCGTCTCGCGGCGCAAGTCGCCGAGCGTGAACAAGCATTGGCGAAGTTTAAGCAGGAAAACGCAGGTAAATTGCCGGAAACTCAAGACGCCAATTTACAGATTCTGGATCGCTACGAGCGGCAGTTGCTCGAGGTTGCAGAGGAGTTGCGCTCACTGCGCGAACAAGCGGTGTTCGTGGAGGCGGAGCTTGCGCAGACCAGCCCGACCGGTATGCTGATCGGCACCACCGGTGAACGGATTCTGACAAACAGTGAAAAGATTAAAACACTCAGAACCGAGCTTGCGGATGCGCAGCGTCGTTATTCGGCCAATCACCCTGACGTTAAGCGCCTGAAGCGACAGCTGGAAGAAGCGCGCGCCGGTCTCAACAATGAAGATGCCGAATTCTACGCAGAAGATGCCAGTGCGCCAGACAATCCGGCCTATATTCAGCTGCAATCCAAACTGAAGTCAATTAACTCCAGTATCAGTGCACTTGATCGACGAGAAGCTAGCCTGAATGACAAGATCCGTCAGTACGAGACGAGCTTGACTGAATCGCCGGCGATTGAGCGCGAGTACTTGGCCTTAACTCGCGACTATGAAAACGTGCTGGAAACTTACCGCGAAACCAAGCGCCAGCTGCTGGATGCGCAACTCTCAGAAGCTGCTGAAAAAGGCGATCAGAGCGACAGCTTCTCCATCCTCGAAGTGCCACGAGTGCCTGTAGATCCTGTGCGTCCCAATCGTCTGGCCATCCTCGTCATCGGATCAATACTCGCCTTGATCGTCGGTATCGTGACGGTATTGGTCAGTGACCAAATGGATCGCACTGTGCGCCATACCCGCGATCTGGCGGACCTGATTGGTGGGGCACCTTTGGGAGTGATCGGCTACATTGCTGTGGACGCTGATGTGCGGCGACGGCGGTTGTGGTGGTCTGCGGCGGCAATATTTGTCTTGGCGGTTGGCTTTACCGCTTACTATTTTATGACCGACCAGGAGGATATGGCGACGCCTGTCTCGACGGGGTTGGTCATTGATCAGCATGTGCGAGGGTAAGCCATGGAACCGATAAAAGCGGCAATTGAACGCGCCCGTCATCAGCGTAACAGCGGCGAAGCGCCTGGCTTCAAAAAGCGTAGTCCTGCGTCTGCAGCGCCAGTACCAAACGACGAAGCGCTCACGGGTATTGAGTACACGCATACGTTCCAACACCAAGTGTCGCGTGACGATCTCGCTGCCAATCGCGTGATCGCACAAGAGAAACGGCACGCATTTGCTGATGCTTACCGGATGCTGCGCACGCAGGTGTTATCAAAGCTGCGTGACAATGGCTGGACGACGCTTGGCGTGACCAGTGCGGGAGCCGGGCAGGGTAAGACCCTGACGGCGACCAACTTGGCGATCAGCATGGCCCGCAACGTGAAACACACGGTGTTGCTGGCTGATTTTGATTTGCGTCGCCCGAATGTGCGCAATCTGTTCAACTACGAACGCGAGGGCGGACTGATTGACTGCATTGAGCGAGGTCTGCCGGTCGAAGACGTGTTGTTCACGCCCGATATTGATGGCTTGGTCGTGCTGCCGGGGGGCGAGGCCGTGGACGAGTCGTCGGAGTTATTGGGTACCGCTCGCGTGTCTGGCCTGGTGCAAGAGCTGCGAGATCGCTACCAGAATCGTATTGTGATTTTTGATTTGCCGCCGTTGCTGGTGACGGACGATGTGTTTGAGATTATGCCGCAACTCGACAGTCTGCTCTTTGTGGTTGAAGAGGGCAAAACACGTCGTGATGAAGTCGCGCGGTGTATGGATTTGCTTGAGGGCAAAAACCTCATCGGCACCATATTGAATAAGTCTCGCGACTCGCAATCTTCTTACGGCTATCAAACGCCTTACTACTAGGTCTGTCATGTACGAAGCGTTCTATCAATTAAAAGACAAGCCTTTTTCTTTACTGCCAGACCCTGCCTATTTGTACTTGGGTGAAGATCATGGCCTGGCCATTGCCATGCTCGAATATGGCTTGCTGGAAAACCATGGATATGTGGTCCTGACTGGCCCCATTGGCAGTGGTAAAACCACGCTGCTGCGTCATCTGCTGGATACACTCGACAAAGACGCAACGGTGGGTTTTGTCGCTAACACGCACTCAGGATTCGGCTCATTACTGGAGCAGATGCTCGCGGCGTTCCAGATTGACGACGTGGAGTCCTCAGAGCCGGCCGTGCAACACCAGCGTTTTGTCGACTATTTGCTCAGCAACTATGCGGCGGGCAAGCACACAGTCTTGATTATTGATGAAGCGCAGAATGTTCCTGCCAGCGAATTAGAGCAACTGCGGCTCATCAGTAATATCAACTCGGAGAAAGACCTGCTGCTCAATGTCATATTGGTCGGTCAGCCAGAGTTGCAGCGCACGATTGCAGAGCCGGGTATGGTGCAGTTTGCGCAGCGGATCAGCGTGTTTCATGAGCTCAAGCCGCTGAACCGCGAAGAAGTGAGGCATTACATTGCCAAGCGGCTAAAAATTGCGGGAGCGACTGAGTTTTTGTTCACCGCAGGTGCGATGGATGCTGTGATGCGCGGTAGCGAAGGTATCCCGCGTCTGATTAACCGCATTTGCGAATCGGCGCTGGTCTATGGGTACGCGGCCAGCAGCGAAAAGATCTCGACGGCAATCGTCAACGAAGTCATCAGTGATCAACGTCGCGCGGGTCTGTTGTTACACGATGAGCGTGTTGTAGGGCTTGACAAAACGGCTGTAGCCGGGCCGTGGTTTGCGCAAGAACCTGATTCTGAAGCTGCCAGTCAGGCGCTGGCTCAGGCGGTCTTTGGCGATTGATTTAATCAGCACCTTGGTGCTAACCGCGTACGGAGTAAATCAAGAACGCGATAAACAGTCCTACCCCCCCGATTAGCACAATAAAGGTCGTCCAGTCGTTACTGTCGCCTTTTGGACCGTGCTTGATCCACTGCTTGGCATTTGGCCACAGCCGAATGATAAAGAACACCATAATGCCGGCCCAGATGATATTGACCCAACTGATGTCGCCCACGGCTTACACTCCAACAGACAGTAGAAAAGATAATATGAGACGGGAGGCGCCTGCTAAGGCACCTCCCGCAAGGCAGGTTGTTTATTCGTCGCTGCCCATAATGCCCAGGATCTGGAGCAGGGAAACGAAGATATTGTAGATATTCAGGTAGAGCGAGATGGTTGCTCGTACGTAGTTGGTCTCGCCACCATTCACAATGCGGCTGGTGTCAAACAGGATGAAGCCACTCATGATCACGATGATGGCGGCAGACAGGGCCAAATGCATCGCGGGAATTTGCAGGAAGATGTTCAAGATCATTGCACCAAAAGCAACGAGCAAGCCCACCATCAAAAAACCGCCCAGAAATGTAAAGTCTTTGCGGCTGACCAGCGCGTAACCCGATAGGCCGAGAAAGATCACGCCTGTGCCGCCCATCGCGGTTGCAATCAGCTGTGGGCCATTCGGCAACGCTAGGTACATCGACAACATGGGGCCGAGACCGAATCCCAATAGACCGGTAATCGCGAACACCACGCCAATGCCTGCACTGGACTCTTCTGTGCGAGGCAAGACAAACCAAATCAGCGCGATGGCTGCGATGGAACTTACCATAGAGAACATCGGCGGTACGGCCAGCACCATGGAAACACCGGCCATCAAGGCGCTGAACAACAGAGTCATAGACAGCAGCATGTAGGTGTTCTTGAGTACCTTATTACTCTCGACAACACCGGTTTGCTGAATACTTCGGATTTCCATTTACAGTTTCCTCTTGATAAAAATCGATTGAGAAGTTTTCGTGTACTTACCTACGCATTATAGATGGCTACAAACTCAGGATAAACCCACCTTCATGAATATCCGGTTAAAACACCACTCACGTTGCTAAAAGTAAGTGTCATGAGCAGCAATTTCAAGACCACGCTGCGTAAGACTTTGTTACGAAGAAAAAATTCACTCAATTTGTCGGCAAGAGGTAGTAATTCTCCAAAAGTTTCAGTATTATGCGCCGCTTCCGGAGAGGTGGCTGAGTGGTCGAAAGCGGCGGTCTTGAAAACCGTTGAAGGTTTGTAGCCTTCCCAGGGTTCGAATCCCTGCCTCTCCGCCATCTCCGCAAGAAAAATCCTCTAAAATCAATTTGCTTGAGAAGTGGCTCCCGCTCTCACAAGTACTCCCACGTCGAATCAGTCTCTCACTGCCTCAACTCGAATATCCGCAGCGTTCGCCGACACCCGCATCGGTTGTGCGCCGTCTATAGGGTGGTCATGGAGTCATCAGCCAATGCTGGATAGATCGATTCCTACCGTTACACATCGCTGTATTTCCAGCTTGCGCCCCGGTTTTTCAGTTTCTGGATAGGATGCTAATTCGCACGTCATGTCTGCATCTGACGAATGCTGCTTCTTACGATAGTACATAATAATTGCATGTACATTATTAATGAACAGGCTATAATTATGTACTTTAGCGAGTAGATGCTGCTGTGCTGTTCTGAAGTGGACCCCGAAA
>DOIU01000273.1 GCA_003511825.1 Gammaproteobacteria bacterium
GCTCTAACCAACTGAGCTACAGGCCCTGGGTGTGTTGCCGAAGGGCGGGGAAGCGCATTGTACCTGAAAACTGTGCAGTTAAAACAGGCCTCATAAAAGAAAAACGCCGGCGTAACAAGGAGAGTGTCGTCGAATCATTCTTCTTGCTAGGTTTGCCGGCGTTGGTTTTGAGCCCGTAGGCACCTCTGCGCGTAATGACGGCTTTATCTACTCGCCATCGAGGAAGCTGCGCAAATGCTCTGAGCGGGTAGGGTGGCGCAATTTACGCAGCGCCTTGGCTTCAATTTGGCGAATCCGCTCACGAGTGACATCGAATTGCTTGCCGACTTCTTCTAGAGTGTGGTCGGTGTTCATGTCGATACCAAAGCGCATGCGCAAAACTTTGGCCTCTCGAGGTGTCAGACTTGCCAGTACTTGGTGGGTTGTTTCGCCCAGGCCTTGGCCTGTTGCGGATTCAACCGGCGACAGAATATTGCCGTCTTCGATGAAATCGCCAAGATGTGAGTCTTCGTCATCACCGATGGGGGTTTCCATAGAGATGGGTTCTTTAGCGATTTTAAGGACTTTGCGAATCTTGTCCTCAGGCATGTCCATTTTCTCGGCCAGTTCTTCAGGCGTGGCCTCGCGACCCATCACCTGAAGCATTTGGCGCGAGATACGATTGAGTTTATTGATGGTCTCAATCATATGTACCGGTATACGAATAGTACGCGCCTGGTCGGCAATAGAGCGTGTAATGGCCTGTCTAATCCACCACGTTGCATAGGTAGAGAACTTATAGCCGCGGCGGTATTCAAACTTGTCCACCGCTTTCATGAGGCCGATGTTGCCCTCTTGGATGAGATCGAGAAACTGCAGGCCGCGATTGGTGTATTTTTTGGCGATAGAAATCACCAAACGCAGATTGGCTTCAACCATTTCTTTCTTGGCGCGACGGGCTTTGGCTTCACCAATAGACATGCGTCGACTGATGCTTTTAATCTGAGAAACGCTCAGGTGTGTTTCGTTCTCAATGGCCTTTAGGCGCCGCTGCGAGCGCTCGATGTCTTCCCGATAGTCTTCAAGCTTGGCGGAGTAAGGTTCGTCAGCTGCGATTTGCACTTCCAGCCATTGTGGGCTGATTTCATTGCCCACAAAGGTTTTAATAAAAATCTTTCGTGGCATGCGGCAATGCTTGACGCAGATGTCTCGTATCGCGTGTTCTTGTGTTTTGACCCCGTCAACCTGGTAGCTGAGGCGGTCGGTCAATTCCTCAATAAATGCCGGGCTGTATTTAAACTCCAGGAATACTTCGACGGCACTTTCCAGTGTCTTTGCCAGTTCGTCATCGCTTAGCTTGCTTTTTGCCAGTTTTTTGCTGGCGGCGACATAGGCTTTTTTGAGCTCATTGAAGCGAGCGGTCACTTCTTCGATGTCAGGCCCAGTATCAACGGGTGTTTCATCTTCCTCTTCCGTTTTGCTGCCGTCGCTCTCGCTGTTGCTAGCTTCGCTCTTTTCATTCTCGGTTGGTCTTGGCGGAGGTACGGTGATTTCGTCATTGGTGTCGACGAAGCCGGTCATGATGTCAGACAGGCGGGCCTCTTCCTCAAGAACGGTTTCAAAGCGGTCGAGTGTGCGTTTGATGGAGTTGGGGTAGCTGCCGAGTGCGGATAAGGCTTCTCGCAAACCCTCTTCAATGCGTTTGGCGATTTCAATTTCGCCCTCGCGGGTCAGCAGCTCCACGGTGCCCATCTCGCGCATGTACATGCGTACGGGGTCTGTTGTTCGGCCAAATTCGCCGTCGACAGAGGCCAGTGCTGCGGCGGCTTCATCAGCCGCATCTTCGTCATCGGGGTTGACCGAGGAGTCAGACAGAACCAAGCTGTCGCTGTCGGGCGCAACTTCGCTGACGGTAATACCCATGTCATTGATCATGCCGATGATTTCCTCGACTTGATCGGGTTCTACGATGCCCTCGGGCAAATGATCGTTGACCTCGGCATAGGTAAGAAAGCCCTGTTCCTTACCTTTGGCGATGAGTTCCTTGAGACGAGACTGCTGATTCTGGTTAATTGCCATAAGAGGTGACTTTCAGTTGGGTTGACGAGCGGAAATCCAAACCCGCAAGTATAACGTTTTTAAGGCGATCTGTCCATTTGTGAAGGGCGGCCGAATGCGCTGTGCCGACGATGGATCGAGGAACAGCTGCCGGGTTCTCCGGCGCGATGAAACGGTTCGAGGCGCGATGGAAATGCACAATAAACCTGACTATCCCAGTGCTGTATTGACGCAGCTGAACACCAATAAACGCTATCATTCGAAAAAGCCCTATGGTAAGGTGCAGCCGAATTTGAAAAAAACAACACTATTTTCATCCAGGCAGTTCTGCCGGATGCCTCCCTCCCTCGCTAGAAATCGCACGACCGAGCTGGCGCACAATGCGCCGGGTGTAGATTGAAAAGACAGTTTGACATGCCCTTGGGCTTGCAGTTCGCGTCATGATGGCGTGTTATTGTCAAGCGGGGGTACGTTTTTGGGGATGCCGGAAACCACAGCAGCATGATTGATCTCGTGCGACTGCAACATCAATTAGTGAAGAATCGCAACACATCACCCTGTGCCATGGTCGCGCAGTGCGTGCTGGTTTGCGGTATCCTCGCGCTCAATTTTCATTCAGAAAGAGGTTTTTTCTCCCATGGCTGAACGCAGACAACTTGCAAACGCTATTCGGGCGCTGAGCATGGACGCTGTCCAAAAGGCAAAATCGGGTCACCCCGGTGCGCCGATGGGTATGGCAGATATTGCAGAAGTGCTTTACAACGACTTTATGCGTCACAATCCTGCTGATCCCGAATGGCTGGATCGCGACCGCTTTGTGATGTCAAACGGGCATGCATCGATGCTGCCTTACTCGGTGTTACATCTCACCGGGTACGGCGTGTCGATGGATGATCTCAAACAATTTCGACAGTTGCATTCGAAAACCCCAGGGCATCCTGAATACGGCTACTTGCCGGGCATCGAGACGACAACGGGGCCGCTTGGCCAGGGCGTGAGCAACGCGGTGGGCATGGCGCTGGCGGAGAAAGTGCTGGGGGCGCAGTTCAATCGTGATGAACACAATGTGATCGACCATTACACCTATGTCTTCTTGGGTGACGGTTGCTTGATGGAAGGGATTTCCCACGAGACCTGCTCCCTCGCAGGGACCTTGAAGCTGGGCAAGCTCATCTGCTTTTACGATGACAATGGGATCTCGATTGACGGTGATGTTGTTGGTTGGTTCGCCGATGACACGCCTCAGCGTTTTGAAGCTTATGGCTGGCAAGTCATTCGCGACGTAGATGGACATGACTCTGCTGCGATCAAGGCGGCGACTGAACAGGCGCGCGCCGAGAGTGAACGTCCCACGTTGATTTGCTGTAAAACCGTCATCGGACAAGGTGCGCCCAACAAAGCAGGGGGGCACGATGTGCACGGCGCACCCTTGGGCGAGGAAGAAATCGCCGCGACGCGCGAGCATTTGGGTTGGCAGCACCCGCCGTTTGAGATTCCAGAGGATGTTTATGCCGGTTGGGATGCGCGGGAAAAGGGTGCAGCGCTGCAAAGTGAATGGGCATCGCGATTTGCTGCCTATGAAGCCGATTACCCCGCTGAGGCTGCTGAACTGAAGCGTCGGATTGCCGGTGATTTGCCCAGTGATTGGCAGGCACAAGCGGATGCGGCGATTGCGGCGATTGATCAGGCGGGTGAGTCTATCGCCACGCGAGTTGCATCAAAGAAGTCGCTGGATGCATTCGCACCGTTGTTGCCGGAGTTTCTGGGCGGATCAGCCGACCTCACGCCATCCAACAATACATTTAATGTATGTAGCCGTTATATCAACTCCGATCATGGACCCGAGCAGGACTTTAGTGGCAATTACTTGTCATACGGTGTGCGCGAGTTTGGCATGAGTGCGATGATGAATGGCATCACGTTGCACGGCGGCTTTATGCCTTATGGCGCGACCTTTCTGATGTTCTCGGAATATGCACGTAACGCCTTGCGGATGGCGGCGCTGATGAAAATCCAGAGCATCTTCGTTTATACACACGATTCCATCGGTCTCGGTGAAGATGGGCCCACCCATCAGCCTGTCGAGCAATTGCCCACACTGCGGATGATTCCGCGTATGAGCGTGTGGCGTCCTTGCGACACCGTCGAAACAGCCGTCGCCTGGAAGCATGCCATTGAATACAAGGAAGGCCCGAGTTGTCTGGTGTTTTCGCGCCAAAATCTCGCCCATCAAACGCGTGATCAGGCGCAAATCGCTAACGTGAGCAAGGGCGGCTATATCCTGCGCGACACCGACGGCGTGCCAGATGTCATCGTGATTGCGACAGGCTCAGAAGTGGCGTTGGCAATGGCGGCCGCCGAGCGTTCTGACAAGCAGGTGCGGGTTGTGTCTATGCCGTCTTGCGATGTTTTTGAGCGGCAGGACGAGGCCTACAAGGCATCCGTACTGCCTGCTGAAGTGACGGCCAGGGTGGCCGTTGAGGCATCCATTGGCGATGCTTGGTACAAGTATGTTGGCCTGCAGGGACAGGTCGTGTGCATGCACAGTTTTGGTGAGTCGGCTCCTGCCGCAGAGTTGTTTAACGCATTTGGCTTTACAGTGGAGAATGTGCTCGACGCAATCAATAACGTTGCCTGAGGCAACATAAAACAAAGCGCATTGTCGAGTGCCAGCAACATCGAATTTTGATACATCACTTTTCGGAGTACAAAGCTATGACAATAAAGATCGGGATTAATGGGTTTGGTCGGATTGGCCGTATGGTTTTCCGGGCAATTGCTAACGATTTTGAGGATATTGAAGTTGTTGGCATCAACGATCTATTGGAAAGCGATTATCTGGCGTATCTGCTGAAGTATGATTCCGTGCATGGGCGTTTCCCGGGCGATATTGCCGTGGATGGGGATCAGATGGTGGTCAACGGTAAATCCATCCGATTGACCGCCGAACGCGATCCCAGCAAGCTCAATTGGGGCGCCCTGGATGTTGATGTGGTGATCGAGTGTACGGGTTTGTTCTTAACCCAAGACACGTGTCAGCCACATTTGGATGCGGGCGCGCGCATCGTGGTCCAAAGCGCACCCTCTAAGGACGCTACGCCGATGTTTGTGTACGGTGTTAACCACGAGACCTACGCAGGGCAGACCGTCGTCTCGGCTGCGTCCTGTACGACCAATTGCTTGGCGCCGGTTGCGAAAGTCTTGCACGATAACTGGGGGCTCAAGCGTGGACTGATGACCACGGTGCATGCGGCGACTGCCACCCAGAAAACCGTCGATGGGCCATCGCACAAAGATTGGCGCGGAGGGCGTGGCATACTGGAGAACATCATCCCGTCATCCACCGGTGCCGCGAAGGCGGTTGGCGTGGTGATGCCGGAGCTAAACGGCAAATTGACAGGCATGGCGTTTCGGGTACCCACCTCAGACGTGTCCGTGGTCGACCTGACTGCGGAGCTCGAATCCGCAGCGAGCTACGAGGCGATTTGTGCTGCGATGCGCGCGGCTGCAGACGGGCCGATGGCAGGCACTTTGCGATACACTGATGAGCGGGTTGTCTCAACAGATTTTCGTGGTGTGAGTGCTTCTTCTGTCTTCGATGCCGATGCCGGCATTGCGCTGGATGATACCTTTGTGAAAGTGATTTCCTGGTATGACAACGAGTATGGCTACACCTGCAATATGCTGCGCTTTGTGGAGCACGTCGCAGGGCAATAGCTGACATCCACAATCAGCGGCTGTGCCCCGGCGATCAAGTCGGGGCGCAGTTGTCCGATCTCTTGAGAGCGCCTGTCACTCGGCGGGCGTCAAACGACTGAACCAGGCTGCGTGAGTCATACGCGGCCTGCTTGAGTTGCTTTTAAGAATGACACCAAGGAGTTTGCCGAATGTCGATCGTAAACATGACTGATCTGGACTTGACCGGAAAGCGCGTGCTGATTCGCGAAGATCTTAACGTGCCGGTGAAGGATGGAAAAGTGACCTCCGACGCACGCATACGCGCTTGTCTGCCCACGATCCGTCACGCGCGAGAGGCGGGTGCGCGCGTGATGCTGATGTCGCATTTGGGGCGCCCGACCGAGGGTGAACCGGATGCCGCGTATTCCCTGGCACCTGTTGCCGACCATCTTGGCGGTTTGCTCGGAGTGAATGTGCCGCTCGTCAGCGACTATCTGGAGAACGCGCCTGAGCTGGCCGATGGCGATGTCGTCTTGTTGGAGAATGTGCGTTTCAATCGCGGCGAGAAAAAAGACGATGAAACCTTGGCGAAATACTACGCCTCACTGTGTGACATTTATGTGATGGATGCCTTTGGCACGGCACATCGGGCTCAGGCGTCGACGCACGGTGCGGGAATGTTTGCGCCTCAAGCGTGTGCCGGGCCCTTGCTGGCTGCAGAGCTCGACGCGCTGGGTAAAGCCTTGAATAATCCCGCAAGACCGATGGTGGCGTTGGTCGGTGGATCAAAAGTGTCCACCAAGCTCACGGTGTTGGAAACCTTATCCAAGGTGGTCGACCAGATGATCGTGGGTGGAGGTATTGCCAATACCTTTATCGCCGCTGCGGGACACAATGTGGGCAAGTCTCTGTACGAGGCGGATCTTGTTGATACAGCGCGCCAGCTTACTGAGAATGCGCAACGCAACGGTGGTGATATACCGGTGCCAGTCGATGTCGTTTGTGCAAAAGAATTTTCTGAAACAGCGGCGGCGACACTGAAGCCAGTCAGTGAAGTGGAGGATGACGATATGATTTTTGATATCGGCCCTCACAGCGCGGCGGCTCTGGCTGAGGTGATAAAAGGCGCGGGCACCATCGTATGGAATGGTCCTGTCGGTGTGTTTGAGTTTGATCAGTTTGGTGAAGGCACGCGTGCCATTTCATTAGCGATTGCGGAAGCTGATGGATTCTCATTGGCCGGCGGCGGGGACACACTTGCGGCTGTTGATAAGTATGCGATCGCCGATAAGGTCTCGTATATTTCGACCGGTGGCGGCGCGTTCCTGGAATACTTGGAAGGCAAGGTTCTGCCCGCTGTCGCGATGTTGGAGAAGCGCGCTGCAGAAGCGTCGTAGTGAATTTGAAACGATTACGATTTAGTCTGTTCCGTCGCCCAGTGACTATCTCAGTCTAAGCCGTTCTATACTAAGGCACCTATTCTTAATAAAGAATGGCGTTAACATGCTATTCATCAGTGTTGTGATAGTTGACGGCAGTATAGCTGCGCGGCTGCCGTCAGTCTGTAGCCAACAGCCCTATTAAAAGCGATGATCGGAGACAGGTAACAAACCACTTATGAGACGGACAAAAATCGTAATAACGCTCGGTCCAGCGACAGATACCCCCCGAGTTATAGAGGGATTGATTAAGGTAGGCGTTGATGTCTTTCGCCTGAATTTCTCTCACGGTTCTGCAGAGGACCATAAAAACCGGGTTAAATTGATCCGCGAGCAGGCGGAGAAACTCAATGCCGTGGTTGGAATCCTCGGCGATTTGCAAGGGCCGAAGATCCGCACACAGCGCTTTAAAAATAACGCGGTCAAACTGAAAAAGGGTAACACCTTTGTTTTTGATATGGCGCTCGGTGAGAACGAGGGCGACGAAAACCGTGTGGGAGTTACCTATAAACAACTCTCCGAGGACGTCAGCCCCGGCGACACATTAGTGCTCGATGACGGCCGCTTGGTGATGCGCGTCGATGACATTGAAGGGCATGAGGTGCGCACGACGGTAGAGGTTGGTGGTGAGCTATCGAATAACAAAGGCATTAACCTCAAAGGCGGCGGCTTGTCTGCACCAGCCATCGCGGAGAAAGATCGCAAAGATATTGCATTGGCGGCAGAGCTTGGCCTGGATTTCCTTGCCGTCTCATTCCCGCGCTCTGCCGATGATATTCACTTGGCGCGTTCGCTGGTGCGCGAAGCGGGCGGTCGTGCCCACATCGTTGCGAAAATTGAGCGCGCAGAAGCGCTCGGGGATATCGATGCCATATTGGACGCTACGGATGTCATCATGGTGGCCCGTGGTGATCTAGGGGTCGAGATCGGCGATGCTGAATTGCCCGCTGTGCAAAAAGATCTGATTAACCGCGCACGTACCGCGAATAAGATCGTGATCACCGCCACGCAAATGATGGAGTCCATGATTCAAAACCCGATTCCGACGCGTGCGGAAGTGTTTGATGTTGCTAATGCGGTGCTCGACGGTGCCGATGCGGTGATGTTGTCGGGTGAAACAGCCGTGGGCAAATTCCCGGTGAAAGCCGTGCAGGCGATGAGTGAAATCTGTGAAGTGGCCGAGCAGCATCCTGCCGCGCGCAAGTCATACCATCGCCTGGACACGCAGTTTGAAGAGGTGGATGAATCTATTGCGATGGCCACCATGTATACGGCCAATCATTTGCGCGTTACAGCTATTGCGGCGTTGACAGAGTCGGGGCGCACCACGCGATGGATGTCACGTATCAGTTCCATCATTCCGATTTATGCGCTGACATCGCACGATACAACGTGTCGCAAGACCACGCTTTATCGAGGCGTTTATCCGATTAAATTCCACCCCAAGCATGAGAATGTGACGGAGATAAACCGCGATGTGATGCGCTTATTGAATATGCGCGGTAAAGCGGGAAAAGGGGATTTGGTGATTATCACCAAAGGTGATGTGATGGGTGTTGATGGCGGCACCAGCTCATTGAAGATTGCTCGGATGGAGGATTGGGTGGAATAAGCCGTTGAAAAACGGCTGAGCTTGGAGCGCGGAAATCACTCGCGGGTCCGGGGCAGTGACAGACCCAAGAGTCTGACATAACAACTTTCCTAACTTTGGTTACAGAGAGAAAGACGATGATAGAAAAACAGGAAGAACTCCGGGCAAATGCCCAGAAACTTGCAGCACCGGGCAAGGGGCTGCTGGCAGTGGATGAATCAACGCCAACCATTGGTAAGCGTTTGGCACTGATTGATCTGGAAAACACCGAGGAGCACCGACGCGCCTACCGGGGCCTGTTATTCACAACGGAAGGGCTGGGCGAGTTTATCAGTGGTGCGATTCTGTTTGAGGAGACGCTTTATCAAGATCATGCAGACGGCGAGTCCATGATTGATAAGCTCGGCAAACTCGGCATTATCCCCGGCATTAAAGTTGATAAAGGCCTGCGACCTTTGCCCGGCGCGTTGTCGGGAGAGACGTGGTGCAACGGGATTGAAGGTCTCGTTGAACGTGCGGCCGAGTATTACGAACGTGGCGCGCGGTTTGCCAAATGGCGGGCGGTATTGCAAATCAGTGATGACGGGTGTCCGAGTCAGCTGGCTATCCGTGAGAATGCCTGGGGCCTTGCGCGATATGCGCGTGCCGTACAAGAGTCTGGATTGGTGCCTATTGTGGAACCTGAAATCCTGATGGACGGTGCCCATAGCATCGAGCGCACGGCCGAGGTTCAGGAGCGTGTGCTCACAGAGGTCTACAACGCGTGTGCGCAAAATGGCGTGTTCTTAGAGGGTAGTTTGCTCAAGCCGTCCATGACCGTGTCAGGTGCTGACCACGCGGACAAAGAAAGCCCGCAAAAAGTGGCTGAATTGACCGTACGCACCATGGAGCGCTGTGTGCCAGCGTCGGTACCGGGTATTATGTTCCTATCCGGTGGCCTCACTGAGGAAGACGCTTCCATTTACTTAAATACAATTAACAGCATCCCGCGTAAGGGACCATGGAGCATGAGCTTCTCGTATGGGCGAGCCTTACAACAATCATGCTTGCGTGCGTGGCGTGGCACTGATCTTGACGCCGGCCAAAAAGCCTTGATGGCGCGTGCTCAGGCAAACTCTGAGGCCTCTTTGGGCAAATATGTTGCGGGTTCCCAGCCGTCGGCCGAAGAAAGCCTGTTTGTTGCGGGTTATAAGTATTAAAGATACCCGTTTGCCGAAACCCAGGCTGCTGTGAGGCGGCCTGGGTTAGCAATCTGCTGGTGAGCAGAGTGTATTAACCGCTGAGCAACGCGATCGCTTCGCGGTATTTGCTTGCCGTCTTTTGCAAGATGTCGTCGGGTATTGTGGGGCCCGGTGCTGTTTTATCCCAGTCCAGACCCGACAAATAATCACGAATAAACTGCTTGTCGTAACTCGGTGGATTCTGGCCCTCTTGCCAGTGGTCTGCTGGCCAGAAGCGGGAAGAATCCGGCGTGAGGATTTCATCCATGAGCGTCAGCGTGCCTTCCTTGTCCAGCCCAAACTCAAACTTTGTATCTGCGATAATAATGCCGCGATTCGCCGCATAATCCGCTGCGCGCTGATAGATTGCGATGCTGATTGCTCGTATCCGCTCTGCCAGGTCTTTGCCAACGGTTGACTCCATGGTCTCGAGACTGATGTTTTCATCGTGATCACCGACCTCAGCTTTGGTGGCCGGCGTGAAGATCACTTGGGGCAGTTTGGCTGCCATCGGCAGATCCGGTGGTAGTGAGACACCACAGACGGCACCCGATGCCTGATAGTCTTTCCAGCCGGAGCCAATCAGATAGCCGCGCACGACCGCCTCCACCGGAATACCGTCGAGCTTTTTAACGAGCATTGAGCGCCCTTCGGCCTGGGCAAATTCCTTCGGGTCCGGCAGAACGTCCTTCAACGCCATGTCAGCAAGATGATTGGGCACGAGATCCTGCATCATCTCGAACCAAAACATTGAAATCTGCGTCAGCAGCTTGCCCTTCTCGGGCATGGGGTTCGGCATAATGACGTCAAACGCTGAAACGCGATCAGTGGCGATAATGAGTATGTGTGCCTCATCGACGCGGTAGATGTCACGGACCTTGCCACGGTAAATGCACGGCAGTGACTGAATATCGGTTTCATAGATGCAGCTTGCGGTGGTCATGGTGAGCATCAGACTCCAAGAATTCAACGGGCTATTGTATCGTGATTTCATGGATGGTTTCGTCATCGGCTATCCGCAGTGGGTACTTTTTTTGCGAGTACTGGCGTATTGGGCTGAATTACGCGAAAATTAGCGGTTTTTTATTCGGAGCGAAAAATGGCGAAGCCACGGGTAGGTGTGGTCATGGGCAGTGACAGTGATTGGCCGATCATGCGTCATGCGGTTGATCGACTCGAACAATTGTCTGTGGCGCATGAGTCGCGTGTGGTTTCTGCGCACCGGACGCCGGATTTGCTCTTCGACTATGCAGAAACGGCCGCCGAACGTGGCTTAGCATGCATCATCGCCGGCGCGGGGGGCGCAGCGCACTTGCCTGGAATGCTCGCGGCCAAAACGTTGGTGCCGGTGCTCGGTGTACCGGTGCCGAGTCGTTATCTGCAGGGGCAGGATTCTCTGTACTCTATTGTGCAAATGCCCAAGGGCGTGCCAGTGGCGACGTTTGCTATCGGTGAGGCGGGTGCCATCAACGCGGCCTTGTTTGCTGCACAAATGCTGGCCGGGAGTGACAATGCACTTGCGGACGCGCTACAGCGTTTCAGGGACGAGCAAAAGCAGGCGGCCCTGAACATGCATCTGCCGCCGGCCTAGGGTAGTCGCGATGATTTTGCCAGGTGAAACCTTAGGGGTTATCGGTGGTGGGCAGTTGGGCAGAATGTTCACTGTGGAAGCCCTGCGTATGGGCTATGACGTGGTTGTGTTGGATCCCGATGCCAACAGTCCGGCCGGTCAGCTCGCATCACATCATATTTGTGCCACCTACGACGATACGGCTGCGCTAGATGATATGGCGCGGCGTTGCCGGGCGATTACCATAGAATTTGAAAACCTCCCCCTCAGCAGTTTGACCTACTTGGATGATCGGGTGACGCTCAGCCCATCGCCACGCTGCGTTGAAATTGCGCAGAATAGGTTGCTGGAGAAAAACTGTTTCAGTCAGCATGGTTTAGCCACAGCGGCGTTCGCCCCATTACAAACGCAAGATGATATTGATGCTGCCGTGGCTGTAACCGGGTTACCTTGCATCGTTAAGACGGCTCAGTTTGGCTATGACGGTAAAGGGCAACGGGTTTGCCACAGCCGACAGGACGTGGCCGAGGCTTTTGAGCAATTGGGCCAAGTGGCTTGTATCGTTGAGCAGAAAATCACGCTCACGCGGGAAGTCTCCGTTATTTTGGCCCGCTCGCGTTCAGGTGTGAGTGTGGCCTTTCCCATCGCTGAAAATACCCATGAGAATGGGATTCTCGATACCACAGTGGTGCCTGCGCATCTGGAAGCTGGGCAAGCCGATCAAGCGCGTGCGCTGGCGAATCAGCTCGCTGATGCGCTGGACTACATCGGTGTCCTCGCGGTAGAGATGTTCGTCAATGACGACAACGACATTCTCTTGAATGAAATCGCACCCCGGCCGCAC
>DOIU01000202.1:0-3774 GCA_003511825.1 Gammaproteobacteria bacterium
GGGTAAATCCATTTTGCTGGATGCGTTGGGTCTCGTCCTGGGTGATCGGGCTGACACCGACAGCATTCGCGACGGCCAAGACAAAGCCGAGATCACCGCCGTATTCCATCCGGCACAGAGCGCCCCTGTCTGGCAATGGCTGCGCGATCACGACTTGGATCAGGCCGACGCGTGTATTTTACGGCGCATTGTCTCGCGCGATAATCGCTCTCGCGCTTATATCAATGGCAGCCCGGTAGCGCTTCAGACCCTGCGCAGCGTCGGCGAAATGTTGGTCAATATCCACGGGCAGCATGAGCACCAATTGCTCACGCGGGCCGACCATCAGCGCCGCTTGCTCGATCAGCATGCCGGCAACGACGCCTTGTTGGATCAGCTCTATGCTGCCTATAAAGCCTGGGAAACCGCTGATCAACGCTACACAGACACCGCCTCGCGCATCGCCGAACGCGAACAACAGCTCGAATTGCTGCGGTTTCAGTTGCGGGAGTTTGACGCGATCGGCATGAATGCCGACGAACTTCAAACCATCGAGGCCGACCATCGCCGCGCTGCCAACGCCGGTGCGCGACTGCAATTGGCGGAGCGCGCGGTGACCACACTGGATGATAGGGAATCCTCCGTGTATTCGCAGCTCAGCGCCATCGAACGCGAACTGGGCGAGCTGGCTGAGCTGGATAACAGCACGGCAGACTATCGCGACATGATTGCCAGTGCATCCATCCAGGTTGCTGAGGCTGCCACCGGCTTGCGGTCTTACATGGGCAGTATTGATGCTGACCCGTCCCATCTGAACTGGCTGGACGAACGCTTAGGCAGCCTCTTGACGCTCGCTCGCAAACACCATGTTTCGCTCGACGGCCTGCTTGAAACGGAGGAGCGCCTGCGCACATCGTTGGATGCGCTCGAGAACGGCGAACTGACGCTGGAGAATCTTGACCGCACACGGCTGGAGAAAGAAGCCATTTATCGCGACGTCGCTAATGCACTCACCCAAAAGCGCAAAAAAGCGGCGAAACAAATGGGCACAGCCATCACTGACGCAATGCAGCATTTGGCGATGGTCGGCGGTGTATTTGATATCAAACTCGCACCCAAAACATCCACCCGACCCAGCGTCGACGGCCAGGATGACATTGCCTTTTACGTTAGCGCCAACCCCGGCCAAAAACCTCGCCCGCTGGGCAAAGTGGCCTCAGGTGGCGAATTGTCGCGCATCAGTTTGGCGGTGCAATTGATTGCCGCAGAACATCTCACGCTCGAAACGCTGATTTTTGATGAAGTGGACAGTGGTGTTGGCGGTGCCGTCGCTGAGACTGTAGGCCATTACCTACGGCGCCTCGCTGGCACCACACAAGTGCTGTGTGTCACGCACTTACCGCAGGTCGCCTCCCAGGCTCACCAGCATTATCGCGTCAGTAAGAAGAGTGAGAAGAACCGCACAGAGACGCGCCTGGAGCGTTTATCAACGTCAGACACAATAGACGAAATCGCGCGTATGCTGGGCGGTAAGAAGATCACCCGGCAAACACGCGATCACGCGCGTGAAATGCTCAATAATGTTGAAGACTGAAAACAACGTGCGACTATTTTTTTTCGTTCTTGGCGTCTTTGTGAACGCCGTATAGCACGATGCGGTGATCGGTCAGCTCGTAGCCTAGCTCCGAGGCTATTTCCTTTAAACGTTTTTCAATCTTATCGTCTTTGAATTCCGATACACGCCCGCTCTTAACACACACAATGTGGTCGTGATTGTCGCCAGTATCCAGCTCAAAAATCGCCTGCCCGCCATCGAAATGATGCCGCGTGACCAAGCCCGCCGCTTCGAATTGCGTTAAGACGCGATAGACAGTTGCCAATCCCACATCAGACCCGGAATCGATGAGCGCACGATAGACGTCTTCCGCACTCAAATGGTGCTCTGCAGCACTCTCCATAATCTCGAGTATTTTGACGCGCGGCAAAGTCACCTTTAAGCCGACTCGTTTCAGATCCTGAGAACTGTTCGGTTTATGCATTTGATCCCACATACCTCTCAAGTTTGATGACCTTTAAAGCTGCTCGTTACAAGTCAGCCACCTACAAATTGATCGTTGTTGTTTGGTGGCCGCCAGTATACGACAATATCAGTAGGCACACTAAATAAAATGATATTTCATGCGAAGCGTTGGCACACTCTTTTTTGCTCTTATTTTTGTATTGACCGCCTGCGGCGGTACCCCATTTTGGCTACCCAAAGCCCACAAAATTGATATCCAACAGGGCAATTTATTGACCGGCGATCAAGTCAACCAAGTCCGACCCGGCCTCAGTCGTGAGGAAGTGCGCAGCTTGCTCGGCGAGCCTGTGATGAACACAGGATTTGGCAATGATCGCTGGGATTATATCTATACCCGCGGAGAGGCAGGTGAGCACGTCAAAGACAGTGGCTTGACCGTCTTTTTTGAGAACGACACGGTGCGTGATATCACTCACCACGCGAAACCGATAGAAGTGGGTTCTTAAGCAATAACGCAATAGCGGGCTATCGCGAACGCTTGACTCTTTTCTTGGGCTTACCTGCGGCAGCACGTTGCTTACGCACTTGCTTGGGGTCAGCGATGAGCGCCCTGTAGATTTCTACCCGATCTCCCTCACGCAGGATGTGGTCGTCGCGAACCGCCTTGCCAAAAACACCGAGGTCGCTGCCGGCGACATCGACGTGCGGGAAATCTCCCTGGATGGGTGCGCGCATGGCCGCTTCTCGTGCTGTGGTGCCTGGCTCAACCTCAAGCAGGTAGATACGCTGTTTTTCAGCGAGCGCGTAAGCGACTTCGACCAACACAGGTGTCAGTTACCGTAAACGGCATCCGCGCGCTTGACGAACGCATCGACCAGTGTCGCACAGATTTCGGAGAAAACCGGGTTAAGCGTGGCAGACATCAACCGATTGCTGAAAGCGAAATCAATGTCCAGCATAATTTTACAACCGCGATCTCCCAACGGTTGAAACACCCATTCACCGTGCAAGCGTGAAAAGGGGCCTTGATCAAGGTCCAGGGTAATGCGGGCATCGGGGACCATCGTGTTGCGCGTACGGAAGGTCTTGTTCAGCGGTCCCTTCGCCACTTCAATTTCAGCGAGTTGGCTGGTGTCATCGCGCTCGATGACGCGGCTGCTGCGGCACCAAGGCAAGAATTCCGGGTAGAATTCTACGGCGTTCACGAGGTGGTACATTTTGTCAGGCGTGTGCATGATCAGTGCACTTTTGTTAATCGCTGTCATTACCTGTGCGTCGGTTTTAATCGGGATGGATGAATAGCGTATAATGCCCGGATGGCCAAGCAAAAGAAACCAAACGCAAAAAAAACCGGCACATCGTCGACCATCGCCAATAACCGCCGCGCCCGCTTTGACTTCCATATTGAAGAGCAATACGAAGCAGGCCTATCACTGATGGGATGGGAGGTGAAAAGCCTGCGCGACGGACGGGTGCAACTTAACGACACCTATGTGATGGTGCGCAATGGCGAAGCCTGGCTCATCGGCTGCCACATCAATGCATTGGTATCTGCGTCAACGCACGTGAACACCACACCCACTCGCCCCCGCAAACTGCTGATGCACCGGCGAGAGCTGAACAAGCTTATCGGCATGGTGGATCGCAAGGGCTACACCCTCGTGCCCCTGTCGTTGTATTGGCAACGTGGCAACGTCAAGCTTGGCGTCGGCCTTGGCAAAGGCAAAAAAGAACACGACAAGCGTGCCACCCAGAAAGAGCGCGATTGGAATCGC
>DOIU01000202.1:4087-4374 GCA_003511825.1 Gammaproteobacteria bacterium
AGCGCGATTGGAATCGCGATAAGCAGCGTTTGATGCGCCGCGGCTAAAGTTGTCGCCAACGGCAGCCGTTGGCACCCTCTTGCTCCAGTTTGTTCAGCCATTCCTCGTGCGCGCTGGCCTCCTCAGCCGTGGCGCGCACAACCCGCAAGCCTGTTACGACAGTGGCCGAGAGCGCATTGGCCGATGCATCGATGTCAGCGCCCGCGTCGTCAGATGCGCTGTCGAGTATCAAATCCGTTTGCCCACCGGTCATACGCAGATAGACGTCGGCCAGTATCTCCGAGTCG
>DOIU01000533.1:0-171 GCA_003511825.1 Gammaproteobacteria bacterium
GTGCAATGGCTGCCTGTCCTTGTGCTTCAATGGGCACCATGGCGTCGAGATGCTGGCGTTGTGTGGTGTTTTTCCAGACCGCGTTGACTTCTGCATTGGCGAGGTCGTCATTCTTGGCTTTTTGAAAAACGGCCGGCGGAGCCTCCAGAGAACGTGTCATCGGTCAATACT
>DOIU01000533.1:567-1076 GCA_003511825.1 Gammaproteobacteria bacterium
ATCTGTTTGTGGGAAATCTTCACCGCGTTGGGCAGCACAAGAGGCATGTGCTGTTGTGGGTCGGACTGACGCAGATTGACGCATGTTGGCGCATATGTCATCGCATACTGCCCCAGTAGGGTGCGAAAGTGCTTTTTGGCCTCCTTGGCTTATGTTGGGCAGGGCCAATGCTGTAACGCAAAAATAGGCGTCTTGCATGGCCGTGTTAACTCTGCGCTACAATTCGATGTTTTTCAGTATAAACAATAAGATAACATATTGCTGACGGCTGCGAAATGCACGCATGGATGCAAGAAAAATGGCGCTGGTTGCTGTTAAAGATCGATTACAAATGGACTTAGGCAAATAACCGGATTATTCTTTTTATTCACGCGTACGGTTTCGCGATCAAATTTTGTGGAAGTACATCGCCCTGAAGGTGACGATTCAGGGGGCTGAGTCGCACCCGGAGACGGTAATTGACGTTTGATACGCGATCAGTGGCGGGAGGGTTCGGACGCCTCGAACAA
>DOIU01000533.1:1375-7852 GCA_003511825.1 Gammaproteobacteria bacterium
AGATCAGTGGCGGGAGTGTTCGGACGCCTCGAACAATAACAATTCAGGCAAAACGCCTATTAGCCAACTTGTTCCTAACGGAGAAGCACGACTATGAAAAGAATGATTTCTGTAATCGCTACCGGTTTAGCGCTGGGGCTGTCATTTGGAGCCCAAGCAGGTACTCTTGAAGATGCCGTAAAACGCGGCAGTGTATCCTGCGGTGTGAGTACGGGTTTAGCGGGTTTCTCACAAAAGGATGAGAACGGCAAGTGGAGCGGCCTGGACGTCGATGTGTGCCGTGCCGTCGCTGCTGCCGTGCTCGGAGACGCGGATAAAGTGCAATACAAACCACTCACCGCCAAAGAGCGTTTTACTGCGCTGCAAAGTGGCGAGATAGATGTACTGTCGCGCAACACCACCTGGACACACACCCGTGATACGTCGCTGGGGCTGAACTTTGCAGGCGTTAACTACTACGACGGCCAAGGCTTTATGGTCTCGAAAGACCTGGGCGTGAAAAGCGCGTTGGAGTTGGACGGCGCAGCGGTCTGCATTCAGGCGGGTACCACCACCGAGCTGAACCTCGCCGATTACTTCCGTGCCAATGGCATCACCTACAAGGCCATCACCTTTGATACCTCCGATCAAACCCGCGCAGGTTTTGAGAGCGGTCGTTGTGATGTGCTCACTTCAGACCAGTCACAGCTCTATGCATTGCGCATTGGACTCAAAGACCCTTCCGCTGCCGTTGTGTTGCCTGAAGTGATCTCCAAAGAGCCGTTGGGGCCGGTGGTACGTCAGGGCGATGACGCCTGGTTCAATATTGTTCGCTGGTCGTTGATGGCAATGGTTGAAGCGGAATTCCTCGGGATTGACAGCAGCTCCGTAGACAGCGCCAAGGCGGATGGCAACCCCTCGCAAAAACGTCTGATGGGCACAGAAGGCGATGCGGGTGAGAAACTGGGCATCTCCGCAGAATGGGCCTACAACATTGTCAAGCAAGTCGGCAACTACAGCGAAAGCTTTGAGCGCAATGTGGGTCAAGGATCTCCGCTGAAGATTGCGCGTGGACTCAATGCGCAGTGGAACAACGGCGGCATTATGTACTCTTCTCCGGTACGTTAAACACTCCACAGAGGGGCCCCAGCGGCCCCTCTGTCAGTTTTGCCACACGTTATTACCGGATGAAGTGAGTCGTTATGTCTGATCATCGCCAAGTGAGTTCATCGCCTTCGTTCTTTAACAATCCCCGTAATCGCTCCATCATCTACCAGGCCTTGTTAATCCTCGGTTTGGGCTACTTTTTCTACAGCATTGTCTCCAACACACTGGCGAATATGGAAGCCAGGGGCATTAAGAGTGGGTATGACTTTCTGTTTACTACGGCAGGGTTTGACATCCTCATGTCGCTCATTCCCTACGATGCGACACACACCTATGGACGCACCTTTCTCGTGGGGCTGCTCAACACCATTTTGGTCTCCACCATTGGCATTATTCTCGCCACCATTGTGGGCTTCGTTATGGGCGTCGCTCACTTCTCTCACAATTTATTGATTCGAAAAGTCGCTGTTATCTACATCGAGATTTTTCGCAATATTCCGCTCTTGCTGCAGGTGTTCTTCTGGTATTTTGCCGTGCTCGCAGCCTTACCGGGGGCGCGCCAGAGCCTCAGTTTAGGCGAGGTCATCTTCCTCAATGTACGAGGCTTGTATTTCCCAGGACTCGTGGCGCAGACCGGCGCGACCTTCGTGTACGCGGCGATTGCGGTGGCGATTACGTCCATCTATTTGCTCAGGCGTTGGGCCAAAAAGCGCCAGGACCGCACCGGTCAGCAGTATCCCGTCTTTAGCACCAGTCTGGCGATAATGTTTGGCCTACCGCTGATGGCGTTGATCTTTACCGGGTTTCCGTTCACGTTTGATATCCCTGAGCTCAAAGGCTTTAACTTCCGAGGCGGTATTACCGTGATTCCGGAGCTGATGGCCTTGACGCTGGCGCTGACGATGTATACGGGCGCGTTTATCGCCGAGGCCGTCCGCGCAGGCATACAAGCTGTGCCGCACGGGCAGACAGAAGCAGCGCGCAGCCTTGGCTTAAAAGAACGGCGGATTATGCAGCTCATTATTGTGCCTCAGGCTATGCGCGTTATCGTCCCGCTGCTGAACAGTGAATACCAAAGCCTGGTTAAAAACTCCACCTTGGCGACCGCCATCGGTTACCCGGATTTGTTTACCGTGTTTGTCGGGACGACATTGAACCAGACCGGCCAGGCCATCGAAATTGTGTTTATGACCATGGCTGTCTATTTTGTCGTCAATATGACCATCTCGTTTGTCATGAACCGGTTTAATACCAGCGTTGCGCTGGTTGAGCGGTAAGGAGTCGCGCGATGAGAACGTTTAAACCTTTACCGAGTCAACCTGCACCCAAAGAAACTGTCGGGGCTGTCAACTGGATCAGAGAAAATTTCTTTTCCTCAGTGGGCAATTCGCTGGCGACCTTGGCGATATTGATGTTGCTGGCGATCATACTGCCGCCCGCGATTGATTGGCTGTTTCTCTCGGCCAATTGGCAGGGGGTGACGCAAGCGGATTGCACCAAGGATGGCGCCTGCTGGTCATTTGTTAAAGCCTGGTCCAAGCAGTTTTTCTACGGCAGCTACCCATCTGATGAGCTTTGGCGAATTAACTTGTGCTTGTTGGCGCTGGTTGCTGTGATTATCGCCTCGAACGTGTTGCACAAAGATTGGCGGAACAAGATCGCTATCCCGCTATTTTTGGCGCTGCCGTTCATCAGCATCGTTATCCTGGACGGTCGCCCGATAGGCCTTTCCTTCGTGTCTACGGATTACTGGGGCGGATTCTCGCTCAACGTCTTGCTCGCCGCGGCGGCGATTATTATCGCTTTTCCGCTGAGTTTTCTCTGGGCATTGGGGCGTCGCTCAGACATGCCTATGATACGCAGCGTGTGCGTCATTCTGATTGAATTTTTCAGAGGGGTGCCGGTGTTGGCGTTGTTCTTTATGGGCTCCGTCATGTTGCCCTTGTTTTTCCCTGAAGGCACCAACGTCGACAAACTGCTTCGCGTCTGGATTGTGTTGACGTTGTTTATGTCAGGCTATATGGCGGAAGTTTTTCGCGGCGGGTTTCAAGCGGTGCCCAAAGGCCAGTATGAAGCGGCGGATTCCTTGGGCTTGAGTTTTTGGCAAAAGACGTTGTTGATCATACTGCCGCAGGTGATCAAGATCTCCATGCCGAATATCCTCGCCACCTTTGTCATGCTGTTTAAAAATACCACCTTCCTGCTCATCATCGGTATCTTTGAAATGTTGAGCACGACCCAAACCGCGCTGACCAACTCCAACTGGCTCGGTGGGCACGCGACCGAGGGCTATTTGTTCGTCGCGCTGGTCTTTTGGATTTGCTGCTTCAGCATGTCCATGATCAGTTCATCCATTGAACGAAAACTCGACACCAGCCACAAAAAATAAGAGAGCGTAGCTATGACCAGCGAACACCAACAAGGCATTGAGAAAAACGACAACATCATCGTCATTGAAGCGCTGAACAAATGGTACGGTGATTTCCATGTGCTCAAAGATATCAATCTAAAGGTCAAGAAGGGCGAGCGCATTGTTATCTGCGGCCCTTCCGGATCGGGTAAATCCACCATGATCCGCTGCATCAATCGCTTGGAAGAGTTTCAGCGTGGCTCCTTGGTGGTTGATGGCGTTGAGATGATCGAGGACGTCAAGAACATCGAGGCTATCCGTCGCGAAGTGGGTATGGTGTTTCAGCACTTTAATCTGTTTCCGCATCTCACCATTCTCGAGAACCTCACGCTCGGGCCCATATGGGTGCAGAAAAAGCCCAAAAAAGAAGCCGAAGCGACGGCCATGAAGTATCTGGAGCGGGTGCAAATTCCCGATCAGGCATTTAAGTTCCCCGGCCAGTTGTCAGGCGGGCAGCAGCAACGTGTGGCCATTGCACGTTCGCTGTGTATGAGCCCCGAGATCATGTTGTTTGATGAACCGACCTCCGCCCTGGACCCTGAGATGATCAAGGAAGTCCTCGACGTCATGATTGAGTTGGCTGAAGAGGGGATGACGATGCTGTGCGTGACGCACGAAATGGGCTTCGCAAAAAAAGTCGCGGATCGCGTGATCTTTATGGATGCCGGAGAAATCGTGGAGCAAGATACGCCTGACGAAATTTTTAATAACCCGCAAACGGATCGCTTACAGCTGTTTCTCAGTCAAATACTCGATCATTAGCGCGATTAAAGCGCAGCCATGACCCTTCTGTCTTTATAGTGTAAAGTCTAGGCTGGTGACGTCAAAGAGCCGCGCAGTTTGAGTTCGGTTTCGAGCAACACGCTGTCGGTGGCTTCACTGCCTTCACTCAGGGTGCGCAACAGTGCTCGCGCCGCTTCCCCGCCCATACGCCGGTGCGGTACGTGTACTGTGGCAAGCGCCGGGGAGGTGACCTTGGCCAGCTCAATGTCGTCAAAGCCGGTGATCGAGACGTCACCAGGTACAGACAAACCCGCCGCCCGCGCTGCGCTCATCGCGCCCACGGCCAGGACGTCGTTGCCGCAGAACACCACGGTGGGTTGGGCGTCGGCCATCAGTTTAGCAAACGCCGCCTTGCCCTCATCGATGCCGTACGAGGTCTCGACCAATGCTAGGTCAGCGGGGTTTAGGCCGGCGTTTGTCAGTGCCTCGCGCACGCCTTCGACCCGCTGGCGTGCGCGGTCGTTGCCACTCTGCTTGGCGCTGATCATCGCCACGCGGTGGTGTCCCAATGCCAGTGCCTGCTCCGCCATGGAGCGCATTGCTGCGCGGTTGTCAAAGCCCACCGTGGGGATGGCGGCCTGCGGGTCATAGGCCCAGGCCGCTACCGCTGGAACGCGGTGTTGCGCGAGGAAGTCGTACAGGCCCGGGGCGCGCGCCAAACCGATCAACAGCAGCCCTTCCGCACCGCGTCGCACCAGTGTGCGGACTTGTTCGTCTTCTCGCTCGGCGCTGTAGGAGGAGCTGGAGACCAGCAGCGTGATGCCGTTTTGGTTTAGCTCGTCCTGAAAGGCCTGCAGGCCGCGGGCGAAGATCGCGTTTTCCATTGTCGGGATGATCGCACCCACGGTGTTAGTGCGTCGCGCCGCCAGCGCCTGTGCGCCGAAGTTGGGGGAGTAACCCAAGGATTCGATTGCGGCGAGGACGTGTTGGCGGGTGGCCTGGGCCACGCGATCAGGTTCATTCAAACAGCGAGAGACCGTCGCCGTAGACACGCCGGCTTGGCGCGCGACATCAGCTAGGGTGGGCGAGTGATGGGCAGCCTTGTTCATCCGAGGATCCGTATTGTTAAACCCCTGAAAAGAGCGTTAGAGGTAAATATTGTAGTCTGGCGTTTGCTTTGAGCGTCGTCAATGTTGAGCCGTTAGATATCGCACGCGCTGAAGCGATCTCCAAAGGCTGTGTGCCTATGCCCAAATTGGTGGCGTCTCCGATGCAACCTATCACTGAATGTGGCTATTCTTTTGTGACCTCTGGATCGATGCAAAAAAGTGTGCATTGTGCTTGCGCTGTGAAATGTAAGCGCTTACACCCGCATTCAACCTTTGACCAATTCTTCCCGCGAAGCCGGAGGACCCATGTCACTGATTGTCTCTGCGATCTTGTTTGCGGTGTTCGCCGCCAATGTCGCACTCGGCTCGAGCGGCCGGGACGTTTTCCTGACTGATGTACACGAAATGCTGGTTCTGTTCGCTGCGGTGATCGCGTTTGTCTCGGCGATTGTGCAGCGAGAATCCGCCACTAACGACCATTAGCAAAGTGCTGAAAATAGAGTCGCGGCGGTTTGACACCATTTGGAGAAGAGGATGGATAACAATCAATTGCAATTGGCAAAAAGCGCCGCTGAGCGACGCAATTTTCTCAAACTGGCCGGGACAGGCAGTTTCACCGCAGCTGTTGTAGCGGGTGCCGCCGGCAGCTTGTGGTCCGATGAGGCTTCGGCGCAGACCCGCGCCGAGGAGAAGGCGCGCGAGAAGGCAGCTGATCACGTGATGACCATCGCCACGGCTTATGTGCTGGGCGCCTCGCGCAGCTACCCGATTTTGCAGCTGGACCTCAAAGAGAACATCCAGAACGCCACGGCCGGCAAGGTGTATGTCAAGCTTGCCCCCGGTGGACAGCTCGGTGCGGGCGGTGCACTGGCGCAGAAGGTCCAGAGCGGCACGATCCAGGCCGCGCAGCACTCGCTGTCCAATTTTGCGCCCTTTGCCTCGGCAGTCGACCTGATCAACATGCCGTACTTCTGCGGCTCCAACCAGCGCTTCACCAACCTGGTGACCTCCGACGCCTGGAAACAGGAAGTGCACCCCAAGGTAGAAGCCTCGGGTTTCAAGGCGCTGTTTTACGTGGTGATCGATCCGCGCGTGGTCGCCGTGCGCAAGGGCGGCAATGCGGTGATCACGCCGGGCGATCTCGGCGGG
>DOIU01000493.1 GCA_003511825.1 Gammaproteobacteria bacterium
ACGATGACCGAAGTCGCTTGGGCCGCTTACAACAACGTCCCCGAAGGTATGGAGCCGGGACTTGAAGCGGTGGATTACTACGATCCGCCCAATTTTACCTATCCGTTTGGCGTGTACCTGTGCGTTGTCGATATCGACAAGTACACCGGCTATGTCAATATCCGCCGCTTTTATGCCCTGGACGACTGCGGTACGCGCATCAATCCGATGATTATTGACGGGCAAATTCATGGTGGTCTGAATGAGGGTTTCGCTGTTGCGATGGGGCAGGAGTTGCCGTTTGATGAAGAAGGCAACGCACTCGGCAACACCTTTATGGACTACTTTATTCCCACCTTTGTCGAGACCCCGCATTGGGAAACGGATTACACGGTGACACCGTCACCGCACCACCCTCTCGGTGCTAAGGGCGTGGCGGAATCACCGCATGTCGGCAGCATCCCGTGTTTTACCTCTGCCGTGGTGGATGCCTTCGCACACCTCGATATCACGCACATGGACATGTCGCACAACGCCTACCGAGTCTGGAAGCAACTGCACGCGCTCGGCCTTGATAGGCACACGTAATATCACTATTGAATGACCAAAGCCGGGCTTGATCCGGTTTGGTCCAGGAGAACATTGATGCAGGTTGAATTGAAAAAGACATTTCCCATCGCGGCAGCAGAAAGCCAGGCTTGGCGTTTTTTGCAAGACATACCCGGTGTGGCGAGTTGTATGCCGGGCGCGGAGATTACCGAACAGCTAGACGACAACAACTTTAAAGGACATGTGAAAGCGAAAATCGGTCCGGCGACGATGGCGTTTAATGGCGATATCGAGATTAAGGGAATGGATGAAGACGCTCGGGAACTGCACTTGATTGGTCGGGGGCAAGACACCAAGGGGACGTCATCGGCCACCATGGATCTCACGGCACGCCTGGTATCCGCCGGCGATGGCCATGCCGAGTTGCAGGGTGAAGCGCAGGTGACCGTGACCGGTAAGGCGGCAAGCTTGGGTGGACGCATGATGACGCAAGTCGCTGATCAAATCCTGAATCAGTTTGGTAAAAACTTTGCCAATAACGTGATTGCCTTAGGCGATAGCGCCGAAGCCGAAGAAGCGCGGGAGGAGTTGCAAGAGCAGCCCAAAGAGCTCAATGGTATCGCGTTCGTGTGGTCGGTGATTGTGGGTCTTGTGCGCAGCCTGTTTGGCGGGCGCAAGGCGAATGCCGGTTGAGCGCGTGCTTGGATAAGGGTGAGGTGCGATGAGTGGCGACCAGCGCGTGGCGACGTTACAGTCTCAAATGGCCGAGAGCGGTTACATCGCTGACCGTGCTCTCAGCGCGACGCTGTTACTGTTTACGGAGCTGCAGCGTCCGCTGCTACTGGAAGGGGATTCGGGTGTCGGCAAGACGGAGATTGCTCGCATACTCTCTCAAATACATTCCTGTCCCTTGATTCGCTTGCAGTGTTATGAAGGTTTGGATGTCAACGCCGCTGTGTACGAATGGAATTATCAGCATCAACTGTTGGCGATCAAGCTGCTTGAGCAGAACCCGGTGGGCGCAGACAGTGCCGAACAGCAGATCTTCAGTGATAAGTACTTGCTCGAAAGACCTTTGCTCAAAGCGATTACGCAACCCCAGTCGCCAGTGTTGTTGATTGATGAAATTGACCGCGCAGATGAGGAATTTGAAGCGTATCTGTTGGAGTTGCTGTCAGATTTTCAAGTGAGTGTGCCGGAGCTGGGCACCATCCAGGCGACCAGCAGACCTTGGGTGGTGCTGACCTCCAACGGCACCCGAGAGCTTAGCGACGCGCTGCGTCGGCGCTGTCTTTACCACTACGTTGAATACCCCGCCTTTGATAAGGAGCTGCGCATCGTCAATGCGCGTGTGCCGGAAATCGGCCCCAACTCGCGCGCCAGGTGGTTGCCTTTGTCCAGGAGCTGCGGCGGCTGGATTTGCGTAAAAAACCGGGTATCGCCGAGACCTTGGATTGGGCTGCAGCACTGTTTCGATTGGATGTCAGCAGCCTGGACAAAGAACCCCAGGCGATTGTTGATTCCTTGGTGTGCCTGCTCAAAACACGCGAAGATGCGGCGGCATTAGACAGCGTTGCCATTGATCGTTTGCTGGCGAGGTCGGTATGACGGCCAGCGCTCACAATACAGGACTAGGAAAGCAGGCAGGGGAGACACTGCAGGCGAGGCTGGTGGACTTTGTGCGACTGGCGCGCGCGAATGACTACTGCGTGGGCGTGGCTGAAGAAATTGAGGCGCAACGCGTCGCCACCGTGTGTGGTATGCACGATCCGCAGCGCCTGCGCTGGGGGCTGCGCGCGCTGCTGTGCTCTTACGCGTAGGACTGGGAGCGGTTTGACGAATTGTTTGACGCTTACTGGCTGCGCACCAATATGAAGAGCGCCTACCAGTCGTCGCCGAAGGCCAATGCGAGTCGTGATCTGCCCGCGCCGGCCAGCGGGAATCGTCGCGGGCCTGAGCCACGTCGCCCCCAGCAAGCGGATACCGCTGAGCGCGATGATGGCGCCAATGTTGCGGTATCGCCAAGTGGGACACGCGAGGGCGCTAGCGCGGCAGAGACCATGGCGTCGGCTGATTTTCAGTTCCTGGGTGATACGGCCCGCATGCGCGAAATGGAGCGTCTGGTGGAACGGCTCGCTCGGGTGATGCGACGTCGTTTGTTGCGTCGACAGCGTATCACGCGCCAGGGCAGGCGTCTGCATCTGCGCACCACCTTGCGTCATTGCTTGCGCTATGGCGGTATGCCGATGCAGCTGATGTATCGCAAGCCACGTAGACGCCAGCCTCGATTGGTTGTGATCGTGGATGTGAGCCGATCCATGGCCATGTACAGTCACTTGTTTCTGCGTTTTGCCCGCGGGCTGGTCACAGCGTTCGCCGATGCCAGCGCCTTTGCCTACCACACGCGTCTGGTGCCGATCACGGATGCGCTTCGGCAAACCGATATGTCACGTCTGCGCGCCAGCCTCAGCTTGATATCGCAAGGCTGGTCAGGGGGGACGCGCATTGGTGAATGTCTACATCATTTCAATGATCAATACGGTCGCCTGCTGAACAAGCGCAGCGTGGTCATTATTGTCAGTGATGGGCTGGATACCGGCGAGCCATCGCTGTTAGCGGATCAATTGCGCAGCGTGCGCCAGCGCTGTCGCCGACTGATTTGGCTAAACCCCTTGCTAGG
>DOIU01000091.1:0-371 GCA_003511825.1 Gammaproteobacteria bacterium
TGCTGCCCTCGGCGCTGTTTGCGATACTGAAATCTGTCAGCGCCAGATCGACCGGGGCGGCGTGCGATAACAGTTGATCAAGGCGTGCCAAGGGCGGTAAGGCATCCCGTAACGCATCGGCGAACTGGTCCAACTGTGCAGACCGGCCTTGTAGCTGCACCCAAACACCCTCGGCATCGTTGCGCACGGAGCCCACCAAGCCCAAGCCCGTCGCCACGCGCCAGACCGTCGGGCGAAAGCCAACGCCTTGGACGGTACCACGAATGCGGATATGTACCGCGTCGACGGCGTTGATGGTAGGAGAGATGGCGGTGTGCGATGTCATGGTCAATGCACCGTACAGACCATACAGGGGTCAAATGATCGCACGA
>DOIU01000091.1:698-7930 GCA_003511825.1 Gammaproteobacteria bacterium
CAGGGGTCAAATGATCGCACGATGTGCTGGATATTCACCCGGTAGGGATCATCCGGGTCAACTGGCGTGCCGGTCAGGGCTTGCTCCAATGGTCCCGGTGTGCCGTTCTCATCGCACGGGGAAAAATTCCAGGTGGTGGGGGCAATGATCTGATAGTTGTCGATACGGCCATCGCGAATGCGCAACCAATGCCCCAGGCTGCCGCGCGCTGCCTCGGTCAGGCCTACGCCGTCGCCGTGCTTGGGCAGTGGTGCGTGGTTGCAAAAGGGTTCGCGTGGCTTGAGTTGTCGGGTCCAGTGTTCCATCTCCGGAACGAGCAGCGCGAGTTCGAGCAAACGCGCCACGATACGAATCTGCACATTGCCACCGTCCTGAGCGACCAAATCGCGAATCAGCGGATGGCCGTGTATTAACTGTCGAGCGATGGCACCGGTTTCCATCACGCGTCCATCGAGGCGTGGCGCTTTGCACCAGGTATAGCCATTGTCAGCATCCCCCGACGGGTGCGTATCAGCGTCAAAAGGGTGCGCACTGATCGTTGAGCCCCCCATCCAGCTGTGGCTGATGTCTTCTTGGATGCGTGCGGTATCCAGCGGTGCAACCCCGTCAGCAAAGACCCCCTGTGCAAACAGATGGCCATCATCGAGTACGTAAGCGCCGTAGCTGAGGAAGTGGTCCGAGGCGTGCCCGAGTTGGCGTAATGATAGCGCCTCTGAGAGCAATACAAACTGCCCAAAATCGCTCTGAGCATGGGCATCAGACCAGGCAATCAGCGCATCACGGGAGTCGAGTGCAGCGACGTTTTCAAGCGTGTCGCCAAATAGGCTGGTCTGTAAAAACTGGCGAAACTGGCCGAGCAAAGCCAGCAGTCGCACACGCTCTTGGGGTTCGACCGCACGGCTACTGCCGCCGGGCTGAATCGCCAACGTGTGGGGCCATTTTCCCGCGAGGATGCCGGTGATATTCAAAAACGCGGCACGCGCTTGTAAGGCCTCGGGGGCGGCGCTGCCACGTTGCGCGCGAAAGCGTGCGTGTGTGTCGACATACCACGTTTCACGGGCATAGTGCTCACGCGCAAAATCAGGCATAAAAAACAGATAAAAATGCGTCAGATGATCCGCCAGGTTTTCCGTCGCGAGGATGATATTGGTCGCGATGCGGCCGTTTTCGGCCACGGCCATGGCAGCGGCGACCGATTGTGCCACCGAGCAAATCCCGCAAATGCGCGGCGTATAGACCATGGCGTCGCGCGGGTCTTTGCCTTGTAATATTTGCTCAAAGCCGCGAAACAACGGCGAGTTGACGCGCGCATCGGTGACGACGCCGGCTTCGAGGTCGCCTTCGACCCGATTAAACGGGCCAATGATGGTGCGCTTGCCGGCGCTCATCCGTGCTTGTCCCCGGCTTGCCGTTTGGGCGGCACGACGATATGGTCAGCCACCGCGTTCTCGCGCAGACGTTCCGGCGTGGCCGCTTTTGAGAGCGACGCCAGTGCGACAAACCATGCCTTGGGCATGTCTGTTGGCAGACCGATCGGAATGCCGGCAATTTTGGGGGTGACGGTAAACGGGTGGTCGGGCTCCTCAAAGCCGGGGGCGGTGCAATTAATGCAGGCATAGCCACCTCGTAAGCAAGAGCCGCCACCGTTCCAGGGGCGGATATTGCAGTCGGCCTGCGCCTGCGTGCCAAGGCAGCCCATGTTCTCCATCATACAGCCTTGGTCAGAGGGTACCTCTGCGCTGGCTTTGTATTCGTAGTATTCGTTGCGGGAGCAGCCGTGATGGACGAGGTGGTCAGTGTATGACCGGGGGCGGTTCAGTTTATCCAGTGCCGCTTGATCGAGGTCACCCATCGCCAGCTGGATCAGGGTCTCTGTCACCCAGTCCGGGTGCGTGGGGCAGCCGGCCACGTTAATCACGGGCAAGCCACCCGGGCTGTGCCAGGTTTCATCGAGCAAGCCACCGGCGACGCTGCCGTTATACTGCAAGCCGCATGCATCTGCTGGGTTGTCCCCAGCGGCGGTGATGCCGCCAAAGGCAGCGCAGCTGCCCATGGCCAGGGTATAATCAGCGACCGCACTGAGCTCCCGCAGCCAGTGCATCATGGGTCTACCCGTGCCTGCCAGAATGTGAAAGCGGCCGGTACCGGCCGGGCCCCGCATCACCGAACCCTCCAGGCACAGCGCGTGCAGGTGTTGTCGGCCCTCGAGAATATCACTGAATAGATCACTGACTTCCACGGTGGAGCGTTCGCTCAGCGACGGGTGCCACAGCAGCTTGATGCCCGCCTGAGTAAACAGCGAGAAAAGGTCTGGTGACTGCGCATTCAGCAACGACATGCTGCAACCACCGCAGCCGCCGGATTGCAGCCAGAGCACGTAAAATTCACTCATGGTGCGCGCTCCCGTGGTAGCTCAAGGGGAAAGCGGGCACCGCCATCGGCGGTGTTTTCGGCGCGTAAATCGCCGTTGCATTGTTCGGTTGCCAGTCCATAGCTTATGTACAAGCCAAGTCCTGTGCCTTTGCCGACTTGCTTACGTGTAAAGAACGGATCAAACAATCTGACCAAGTCATTTTCCGCGATGCCCGTACCGTTATCGGTGATGGTCAGGGTGATGCGGGCGTCGTCAGCCGTAGCCTGGAGACACAAACGGGGTTCTCGGATGTGTTCCAGCGCGTCAACGGCGTTTTGTACCAAGTTGACCAGAATCTGATGCACATACCCTTCGCGATTTTTCACCGTGAGGCTGGGATCTATATCCAGTTGGACATCGGGCGTCACGCCGCTGGAGCGCAATACCCATTGCAGCGCGGTGGAGGTGATTTTGTTCAGATTGAATTCTGAGACGCTCTGTTGTTGCGGAATGGAGAAGCGCAAGAGGTTTTGTACAATGTCGTTAACGCGTTCTGCACCTTCTAAAGAACCGTCGATCAGCGGGCCGATATCGTCCAGCATACGGTCGACCCGCAGTTGCTGACGCAGTTGCGCTTGCTCTGCAGGATCGGTGATGCTCCCTAAACGGCTGATGTAGTCACTGAAGCGCGTTTCGTAGCGGCGCAGGGCGTACATATTGCCGTAGATAATGCTGATGGGGTTGTTCAACTCATGGGTAACACCCGCGACCAGGCGGCCGAGCGATGCCATCTTTTCTGACTGAATCAGCTGTTTTTGCGTGGTTTTGAGTTCGGCATGGGCGGCATTGAGTTGATCGTAGGCCAAACGCAGTTCACCCAATGGCCGGCCGGTCAGGACCATACCGCTGTAGCGGTTATTGTGATCGCGACGGGGCGAGCAGTTGATGGCCATGGGTACAGCGCTGCCATCCTGGTGTTGCAGATCTGCCTCGATGTCTTCTACCGGCGCCTGACGTACGCTTTGCAGAAAGGCTGCTGCGGTGTCGACGGACGTCTCAGTAAACAGTGAGGTGTACAAGCGGCCCTTGAGCACTGCTTCCTCAATGCCCACGGCGCGGGTGAACGCCGCGTTGACCTGCTGGATATGCCCGTTCACATCACAGACAATCAGAATGTCTGACATGGAGGACATAACGCTGTCAATAAAGCGCTGCGCGGTTTCAAGCGCGGCATTCTTCTCTTCCAACTCAACCTGGTAGTACAGCAAGTCGGTATAGATGGACTCCATTTTTTGGATCACACTGATCCATGCTTCGTCTTCCATCCCACCGGTGCTGGGTGCCGCGAGTGCGGACAAATCAGGCATCGCGGGAAAAGAAGCCTTTTTATTCATGCTTCAGCACTCATCAATGCGTCTTGGTTTTCGGCGCGTTCAAGGCTGTAGCGTTGCAGCTTGCTGCGCAAGCCGACACGCGATAAACCCAGCTCCTGCGCCGCACGCGTTTTGTTCCAGCGGTGTCTGATCAGGGTTTCTTTGAGGATGCTAGCTTCCAAAAACTCGACGCGTTCTTTCAGACTGCCATCAATCCCAGTCAGTAAGGCCATGTCTTCTGCGGCATGGTCAGGTGCGGCTTGCAATATTTCGGGCGATATGAGTTCAGCCCCGATATAATCGTCGGTCGCCAACACCAACATGCGTTTGATTTCGTTTTGCAGGTGCCGAACGTTTCCCGGCCAGTGGTAGTTCTCTAAACAGGCGATGGCTTCTCGGGTAAAGCCTTTCACTTTTTTACCCAGCAGTTGCATAATCTCTTCGAGCAATGCATGTGAGAGCGGGGCGATATCTTCACGCCGGTCACGCAGTGGCGGTACCGAAATCGTAAAGGTGGACAGCCGGTAGAACAGATCCATGCGAAAATGTCCTGCGCGGACTTCCTCCATCAGGTCTTTATTGGTTGCGGCAACGACCCGGATATTCACCGTGCGTCGACGATTGCTACCGAGTGGGCGAATTTCACCTTCTTGGAGAACACGCAGCAATTTCACTTGGAATGCCGGTGAAATGTCGCCAATCTCATCCAGGAAAATAGTGCCTCCGTCGGCCCGTTCCAGCAGTCCGACACGGTCGTCCACGGCGCCGGTAAACGCCCCTCGCTTATGCCCGAACAACTCCGATTCGAGCAGTTCATCAGGGAGCGCCGCACAGTTTTCAGCCACGAAAGGCCCGTCTTGGCGTAGGCTGTTGTAGTGGAGTGCGCGTGCGCAAAGTTCTTTACCGGTGCCGGATTCGCCCTGAATCAGCACGCTGACATCAAAAGGCGCCACTTGGCGCACCAGATTGCAGACGCGATTCATACTCGAATCCGGCGATCTGACAATGCCATGCTCCCAGTCAAAACGCGCTTGTAATATCCGGCGCTTTTCTGTGAGGGATTCATTGAGTGTGGCCGGTTTGATCTTGAGTTCAACGCTCAGCTGTTCGTTTTGACGTTGTAGCTGAAAGAGCTCCACCGCGTTGCGCACCTGAAAGACAAGATCATCGGGGTGCCAGGGTTTACTGATAAACTGATAAATGCCGCCTTTGTTGATGGCATCAATGATATCCGCAGAATCGGAATAGCCTGAGATGATGATGCGGACAATCTCCGGCCACTTATCGCGCACCATGGTGCAAAACTCCACACCGCTCATATCCGGCATGCGGTGATCGCACAGCATGACCTGAATCCACTCACTCTGCAGTATCCGCTCGGCATCGGCAGTGGTGTTCGCCGTATGCACATCGAACTCATCACTGAGGATACGCGCAACGGTTTCTAGCGCGCGCGGTTCGTCGTCAACGACGAGTATGCTGGGTAAGGTATCGAGATTCTGCGTTTCCATGGTGTGTCCGTGTCAGCGACAAGCCGATGAAGATTGAGAGTGTGGGTGACCGACCAAACGGGCTGCTCGCGTTGCTTGAATCCAGTGGTACCAATCTGCCATGCCCTCACCGGTTTTGGCAGAGACTTGCAGTATTTGGATGCCGGGTTTAATCCGACGGGTGTAAGTCAGGCAGGCCTCCAGGTTGAAATCCAAGTGCGGTAATAAATCGATCTTATTTAACAGCACGATATCTGCCGCATGGAACATATCGGGGTACTTCAGCGGTTTATCTTCACCTTCAGTCACGGACAAAATGGCCACCTTGGCCGCCTCGCCCAAATCAAAGGCAGCCGGACAGACGAGATTGCCAACGTTTTCAATAAACAGTACGGACGCATCGGGCGGGTCCAGGCTATCAACGGCGTGGCCAATTTGGTGGGCATCCAGATGGCACCCTTTGCCCGTATTAATTTGCAAGGCAGGTACGCCTGTTTCGCGGATCCGCTCTGCATCGTTGCTGGTTTCCTGATCCCCCTCAATAACCGCCAGTGGTAGCTCGTCACGCAGCTCGGTGAGGGTGCGCGTTAATAGGGTGGTTTTGCCAGAGCCAGGGCTTGAGACCAAGTTCAATGCAAAGATGCCATGGTCTGAGAAGCGCGTCCGATTGGCATTGGCATATTCTTGATTTTTGCCGAGAATATCTTGTTCTATTTGCACCATGCGCGTTTGCGACATGCCGGGCGCATGCGCGTGCGCCGGTCCATGGCCATAGTGGTGGTTCGTCTCGTGTGACTCGGGTGAGTGATGGTCGTGACTGTGTAAGGTTGACCCTTCTATGCGCGCTTCACCTTCAGCGCATCCGCAGACTGTACACATCAGTTTACCTCCAGATCTTTAATGCGAATATCGTCGCCGCCGTCGGTTTGCAATTGGTAGCTACCGCAGTCGGGGCAGGGTGAGAAGCGATCTTCGATCACGACGGCTTTGCCGCACGCCATACACCAGGTGTTTGCGGCGGCGGTGCAAATGTCAAGGGCGGCACCTTCGGCCAGGGTGTTACGACAGACGACTTCAAAACAAAAATGCAAGGCGTCTTTTTCAATCGTGGCGAATTGTCCAACCTCAACGCGAACGCGATGCACACGTGTGTAGTTCTGTGTCTTGGCATTGTCCTGCAAAATTTGCAGTATCCCTTCACATAAAGACATTTCATGCATGGCAGGGTTCTCGCGTCAGGAGATGCAGTTGGTGCCCGACACAGGGGTCCGCCAGCTTGATGAGCAGCTCAGCTGCACGTCGCACACGGGGCTCACCCTGTTGCGGTAAGTGATTGAGTATTCGGGCGAGTATGCCATCGGGGTGAAAATTCCACTCTGTTGGCGCGACAATTCGGTAGCGAACCACGCGCGCGTCTTCGAGTTCTACATAATGAATCAATCTCCCGCGCGCAGCTTCAATTTGCGACAGGCCGAGTGCAGGCTTGGCGGCACGCGGGCGCAATAAGCTGGCACCTTTGAGCCCGGAATCAATGGTGTTGATCATTTGCAGCAATTCAGTGAAGCGTGCAGCGATGCGTGCGGCCGCTCCAGGGCCGTATTGCGACACCCATGCGCGCGGTAATGCGCTGTTTAGTTGGCGAGCGAAAGGCCCTGTTTCGTAGCAGCGGCCTTGCCAGGTGGGTCTGCAGACAAAGCGCTCACTCACGTGGCTGCGGAGAATTCTCACCAACGTCTCTTCAGGCATATCAAACAGCGGAGGCAGTTCAACATTACCCAAACTGGCCCAACCTTGCTTGGCGACCTGACACAGCAGCGCGGCCGCCTCACTCGACGTTGGCAGCTTGGTGTCATTGACCGTGATATTTTCGCTGGAGAACACACCCGAGAGGATCGCACGCTTGAGCGCGAACCATTGTGCAGAAACGTCCTCAGAGATAGGCTGATTCGGATGGCGCAGACCAGGGACCGTGGTGATGACCTTGTCGGGATTGAGCGCGTGCGTCAGTGACAAACA
>DOIU01000332.1 GCA_003511825.1 Gammaproteobacteria bacterium
CGATCCAGATAACGGGAATGGGAGCGCGAGTGTCATCAATCTCGACAACGTGCAAAAAGTCCTGAACACCAATGCGGATATCGCACTGGCAGCGTACGAAGACTCCGTCGATACAGCCAAAACGTTGCAAACCGCCATAGCCACTTTCGCAGGGGAACCCACACAGGCGAACCTGGATGCGGCGAAATCCGCTTGGTTGGCTGCGCGCGAGCCTTATGGCCAAACTGAAGTCTACCGCTTCCGTCTGAGCCCCATCGACTCGACTGACTACACCAATGAAGACGGGCCCGAGGGCGATATCAACGCTTGGCCACTGGGCGAAGCCCTGATCGACTATGTGGTTGAGGGTAACGACTTCGGTGACGATCAGGTAGCGGTGACTGAACACGCCACTGGCGTTAACTACCCCGCCATGAACATCATCAACTCCGATGTTGAGATCACAAAAGAGCTGATCAGCAACACCGCCACGGCGGAAGACGAAAAAGATGTTATCGCCGGTTACCACGCGATTGAGTTCATGCTCTGGGGGCAGGACCTTAATCTGGACGGCAGTGCTGACACACTCGAAGCGCGCGACAGCTCCGGCGGCCAACGTCCGTTAACGGACTTCACGTCCGATCAGTACGCCGCACGACGACTACAGTTCATGGCCGTGGTGGCTGAGAAGTTGATTGAAGACTTGGAAAGCGTTCGCGACGGTTGGGCCGAGGGCGCAGCCTACCGCGCTGCCTTTACTAGCGCTCCGGATGAAGCGACCGCCAAGCAAAAACTGGCCGAGATCCTCACTGGCATGGGTACATTGTCTGAGGGTGAGCTCGCCGGTGAGCGCATGCAAATCGCGTTCAGCGCCAACTCTCAAGAAGACGAGCATTCATGCTTCTCTGACAACACGCACCGTGACATCTGGCTGAATGCTGAAGGCGTTGCGAACAGCTACTATGGCGTCTATGCCGGTTATGACAGTGACGACGATGGCACTGATGACATGACGGCACGTGCCGTCGATGGCTATGGCATTGATGATTACCTCACGGATGCCGGACTCGACGCCGTTAAGGCCGAAATGGAAGCCGCTCTGGCAGAAACCGAGACGCAGTACATGGCTATTGACCAGTCAGCGCGTGCCGGTACGCCAGTCGACAACCTGATCCAAACCGCCGTGCGCAACGCTGACAACCCGATGTACAAGGGGATTCTGGCACTTAACGCGCAGTCAACCGTGATCGCCAATATCGCAACAGCATTAACGATTGACGGTGACGTTGTCGATCCAGATGCCAGCGTCTGTGACACCACTGACCCTGCAACTGAGTGTGAAGAGTAGTCAACGCTACCCACGCACGATGACGCCGTAGGCGCTAAGCCTCGGGGTGCATGCTTGCACCCCGAGTCTTTTTCGTTGGGTCTCACACAATGCGCATTCTGTTCTCTTCTCTGTTAACACTGACCACCTTAGTGGCCAGTTTTGCCACTGAATCGGCCATCGTGCCCGATGTATCGCCCACAGAAGCCTACCCTGGTGGTAAGGCCTCCGTCTCCTTCAAGCCGTTCGCCTCCTTCATGCTGCCAGCAGCCAATCTCCCTGATGACGAAAAGCCAGCGTTCTATGCCGGCAAGGCGCTGGGCCATCAACCCTGGGTCAAAGCCCCAACGATCACCACCGCTCGAGACGGCCTTGGCCCCGTCTATAACGCTCGCACCTGTTTGGCGTGCCATGTCAATGGTGGCCGCGGGGTTATGCCCGAAACAGGCGAACAAAACCTCGTGAGCGCTTTTTTACGGCTCAGCATCCCTGGTAAAGACAAAATTTCAGGCGTTGTCCCAGAACCCACCTATGGCGACCAACTGCAATCGCAGTCTGTTGCACTGTTTCATCAGTTGCGACATATGAAGATGAAGAAAAACGACTATGAGGCTGCCCCCGAGGGCTACGCGTATGTTGACTGGGTGAGCAAAACCTTCACGTATCCTGACCAGTCCAGCGTAGAGCTTCGCAGCCCTAGCGTCCGGGTTGAAAACCTTGGCTATGGTGAACTTCATCCAAAGACCATGATGAGCCTAAGAAACGCCCCTCCTCTGCACGGTATGGGCTTATTGGAACTCATCCCCCAGCAAGATATAGACGCCGGCGCAGACCCCATGGACAAAAACGGTGACGGTATTTCCGGCCGTGTCAATCGCGTATGGAACGTTGAAACGGGTGCCGCTGAACCAGGGCGGTTCGGCCTCAAAGCGAATCGTGCAACCATTAAAATCATCACGGCATCGGCGTTTCAGGGAGACATTGGCATCACCAACCCCTTGTTTCCAGACCAGCCTTGCTCCGCCAATCAGACGACGTGTCAAAACACGCGAGATGGGAACGATCTCCCTGAGGACGTTGAGCTCCCCGAGGAACTGCTCGAGATGGTGACCCATTTCATGCTGAACATCGGCGTGCCCAAGCGCAGGGAACCCAATGACCCTGACGTCATCAATGGACGAGCCGCATTTTATGAGACTGGCTGTGCGCAGTGCCATACTCCCAGCTTCACGACTGGCTACTCGCCCGAATTGCCGCACCTGTCGAAACAAACCATCTGGCCCTATTCTGACTTGCTCTTGCACGACATGGGGCCCGATCTGGCGGATCATCGCCCGGACTACGAGGCCACAGGTACTGAATGGCGCACACCGCCGTTGTGGGGAGTCGGTCTGAGTGGTGCGGTCAATGGCGGCAGCAACCTACTCCATGACGGCCGTGCTCGCAGTGTTGAAGAAGCCATCCTCTGGCATGGCGGCGAAGCGGCCACCACCAAGGAACGGTTTATTCATCTGCCGAAATCTGAGCGCGAATCGCTCATCAAATTCGTAGAGTCCCTCTAATGGACAGTGGACATCCTGATCTTCAACGTCGACGGCTGCTCGCCAGCCTTCTTGCCGCTGGAGTCTCGCCACAGGTGTTGGCGACGGCAATGCCCGAAGAAGAATATATTCTCAGCGCCCAAGGCAGCCATGAGCAAGCCTACGGCCTTGGGCAGGTGCGGCGGCACCATGGCGACGCGCAATCAGCCTCGACTGGCTTCCGCGGGCATGGGGCTTCAGTGCACCCGCTAAAGCCAGGTATTGCGTTAATGTATTCGCGTCGACCTGGGGATCGTTGCGTCGAGGTCGATCTGCGCACAAATACCGTCAAACAGGCTTTTGTTTGCCCCGAAGGCCACCACTTGTTTGGCCATGGCTGCTTCAGCCAAGATGGAACAATACTCTTTACCAGCGAAGCGGACTTTCGCAGCGGCAAAGGTAAAATCGGTATTCGCGACAGCCGAACATACCAACGTATTGGTGAATACGACAGCCATGGCGTCGGGCCGCACGAAATCAAACTGATGCCCGATGGCAAGACACTGCTGGTCGCCAACGGCGGTCTGCTTACACACCCGAAAACGGGGCGCAAAACGCTCAATCTCGACAGTATGGAGTCGCGGCTAAGTTATATCGATCTGAGCAAAGGTCAGCAGCTTGAGGCATTTAAGGTGCCTGAAGACAAAGCGAGTATTCGGCACATCGATGTCGCTTCAGATGGCACCGTTGCAATTGCCACCCAAGTCCAGCGTGCCGCCATGCGCCATAATGAGCTGGTGCCTCTTGGAGCGGTACAAAAACCCGGGCAAGCCCTTGAAATGCTTGCCGAGCCCGCAGTCTTAATTCACCATATGCAAGACTATATGGGCAGCGTTGCAATCAACAATAGAACCCGTATCGCTGGCTTTACCAGCCCACGAGGCAATGTGGCTGCATTCTGGCATCTGGATGAAGCGCGCTTTGTCCAGTATCACCAATTACATGACGTCTGTGGCCTTGGCGTCAGCAATGACGAACAGCACTTTGTGATCAGCAATTCCTCCGGGCAGCTGCGGTTTCTAGACGCAAACACGCTGCAAGAAGACAAAACCAAACGGCTGCACTTTCCGCACATGCGGTGGGATAATCATTTGTTGGTCACGCGCGTTTAACGACTATGACGATGGATTCAGGCATGCATAAACACACACTACTCGCTACTCTTATCGCTGCTTCAGTCTGCGCTTGTGGCGGCGGCGGTAGCAGCTCATCCGGTGGCGGAGAAGAACCCGATACCGGGCTCGAAGATGCGCTACGGCTCATCATTGACGACGCTGTGCTCAACGCCGTGGAGCGCTTCAGCACACAGACAGCCACCCTAAACTCACGCAGCGAAACGTTTTGCGATGCACTGTCCACTGACAACTTAGACGCGCTACAAACCTCTTGGAAAGCCACCCAGATGGAGTGGTTTGCCCTTGCAAACTACAACTTCGGCCCACTCAACGATGACCTTGTGTTCCCAAAATACACCTTCATCGATTCCTTGCGTCTGCGGGGTACGAATTACTTGGAATCCGTGCGCACCAGAATTGCCGATAACATAGCAAACGACGTGACACTGGATGCGGCCTACTTCAATACACAGACATTCCAACACGTGGGGTTGCTGGCACTGGAATCAGCGATCTTTGAAACTGCCGCCGCAGAACATGGGCAAGACCTTGGCGATATCGTCGCTGAGTACAATGAATCACCGCGTAAGTGCGAAATCCTGACCGGACTCGCTGAACACTTACAAGCCCAATCTGACTACGTGCAGAACGGATGGACACAAGACCATAAGGGCACCGGTTTTCCCTATCGCACGCTGTTTCTCGCGGGTGAACTCGATGATGGCACCGAACCCGTTGTACAGCTGATTGTTGCCGTACAGCAGCACTTAGACTACCTGCAAAAACGCAGTGTGGTTACCCAAAGTGCGCAACTGGCCGGTAATGCCTGGGAAAGCATGTCATCAGCCATCGATAACATTGATGCGATGTTGCAAATTGATAACCCCGACGCACCCAGCTTTTTCGATGTGATGACATCGCGTGGCCTTGACACCTCTGTACAAACTGTTCAGCAGAATATCGCCGCGATTCGTCAAGCAATCAGTGATCGTGATGCCGCAATGCTTGAAATCGAGCTGGGCAAATTGGATGGCAACTTTAAACGAGAAATTCCCGATGGATTGGGTGTTGTGTTGGGCATTAACTTTTCAGATGGCGACTGAACATAGCGGGGCAGCTTAAGCGAGCTTGATGCCAAGCCACAGCAGACGACGAGATGGAATTGGAGACTATTGCGTGAAAGGACTCCACGCTTAGGGGGCATGAAAAACGCGCGTAAAATGGCGCGCCTAGCTAGGCCAATATGAGTGACTCATAACGCCAAAGCTAGCGAGGACAGCTACTTCGTGAGTAGCAGCTTACCTTGCCGGGTGATACGCAGACGATAAATCTGTCCCTGATGATTCAGGTAAATTTCATCAGCCTTGCCAAACAATTGCACAGTGCTGTAAACGAAATTCTCACCAAGCTGGTCTCGGTTCAGTTGCTGGCTGTTTCTGTTCAAGGTTTTTTCCATGGTCAGAGACGGTCAATCTAGAAAAACTCGCTGGCTGCCTAATAACTAATCGGTGGCTCGCGATAAGGCCGAGGTAAGGCCATGCTTATACTGAGCGTGAATCGACAATAAAATGGACGGAGATTTGCCGAATTCACAAGTGAATTATATGCAAATAATTCTCATTTGCAAACTTTTATTGTGATTTTTTTGATAACGAATGATCAAACAACCCTGACTACTGCCCCGATACCCACATTTCAGTGCTAAGCACCAGCTGTCTTGATGGCTGAGCACCGGCCAGATCCACGTTAACTTCCTTTACGCGCACACGCGCATAGGCCCGATTGCCATCGCTGTCATCCGCTGCACCTCGCACAATCCACGCATTGGTCACATCTTCTTTCGCCGCAAACTGTGGGGCACCTGATGAATAATCAGCATCCAACCAGTGCTCGGTCTCGACCAGGGTATCAATATTGTCGGCGACCATACCCTCACCCAGGCAATCGGCCTCCACCATGGCCACGGACTCGAAGTCAGCCAAAGTAGACTCGCCAGTCAGAGTTTTAAACGCCTCTGCGACAGGCTGACCCTGATCGTCGTACAGCGCAGGATAACTCGCCACAACGCAGCCGCTAACGCCACCATCACCACTCGTTCCCCCGTTAGTGGTAAAACCTAGATAGCGTTGATAAGCGAACTGCCACGCATTGTCAGCGACGGTTTGACTCCGGATCATGTCGAACTTCGCCGCTACAGAGGCATCTGTGGCGTCCATCGCCGCTACCGTGGTATCGACTGCGGCGGACGCATAGCGCACCACCAGATTGCCCGAACGCTGCTGACCATCTTCACCGTAGTTGCTGATCACCTGCATCTTGAACAAGTTGCCCGTCGCATCTTTCAACAGATAGGTAGCAAACGTCGGCCACATTTGATGTTGCCCCTCTACGCTGTATTCGAAGGCACCATAATCGCCCGGCGTGGACAGCACGCCCGTAGCGATATCACCAAAAAACTGATACACCTGCGTTTTATCACTGGGATCGGTCACGTCCTGAGCACTGTCGAGCAACAAAATACCGATCCCGGCATTGCCCTCTCCTGACGCCCCACCATTGACTTGAATCGGATAGTCCTGGCCGTCGACCCTTACACTCAGCTCCCAATCGTCGGAGGCCGAAACAATGCTGTTGGTCTCCATATCCCAATAAACTCGACTTTCTGAAAAATCGAGGACAGGAGAATCCACGGGATCTGCGAACCTGCCCTCAGCGGTAGGTTCAGGCGTCTCACCATTTTGACTTTGTCCCTCGTCTGTGGGGTCAGTGTCTGGGGAATCATCGTCATCCGAGCTGCAGGCAGATAAAAAGATGGCGAGTGTGGCGACAACAAGTGCCTGTCGCCAATGTGTGTGGCTTTGAATAGACATAGCTTACTCCTGCGAAAGTTGGGCAGCCCTCGTATTGCGGGGCTGCATCCATTGAAATCGGATGCCGGCATAGACATAACGACCTTCAATGGGTCGAAAGTCCTGCCCCTGAAAGTCTCGTTGCACATCAGTGACGTTATTGACGCCACCGATTAACTGCCAGTCAGCACTCAGATCATGATTAAATTTGATATCGAGCGTCGTAAACGCGGGCGAAGTGATCACATTCTCTGCATCCACGTATTCTTTTGACTGGTGGTTTACCCGCACCACCAGCTCTGTGGATGGAACAAACCGCCAATCCACGCCCGCTTTCAGATCGTGGCGAGGACGCCTGACAAGGTATTTGCCAGTCTTGCGGTCTTTGGCGTGCAAGTACGTATAACTGAGACTCGTGCTGAGCGACGGATGCCACCGCTTCCTGAATACAGACTCAAAGCCATCAGAGCGCGTGCGATCAAAGTTCTGATAGTTGTAAATTGACAGCCCTGTCTCAGCGGATGCTTCAGGGTCGAGTAGGGTTTCGATAAGATCACGGGTGTCGTTGCGAAACACATGCGCTTCAACCATCGCATCGTTGGGTGCCAACCATTCCAAACCCAGCTGATAACTGATCGATGACTCGGGCTCCAGATCAGGGTTGCCTATGACCATATAGCCCAGGTGACTATGATCAAAAATATAATGTTGCTCCCGCAAATTCGGTACGCGGTAACCATTGCCCACACCCGCCCGCAGACTCACTTCCCCAGGTAGCCAGTCATACCTCGACCACAAGGCGCTCAACATGGGTGATGTGTGACTGCCAAATCCTTCTGAAGCGTGAAAACGCACGCCGGGCATCACCTCAAGCCCTTCTGTGATCAACCAACTGTCTTGAAAGAAAACCTGGGTTGAACGAGACGTCTCATGATCAACCTCCTTTACCGCTTGCGTTTCGTCTGTTCGCAGCACAACATCCATTTCACCGCGCTCAAGCATAAGACCGACAGTCACTGCATGACGAGACGTGAGCACTCTCTCCATCCGCAGCTCCGCCTCGCTCAAGACTTGCTGGGTATCACGAGACCGATCGACCACGCCCGTTGTCGCAATGACATCTTGAGCGGCCTCACTGATGAAGTCCTCATACATCACCCGTAACTTCAGGCGCGCGTCGCGCGAGGCTTGGTGTTTCAGCTCCACCGCGAGATGCTGCCGCTCAGTCAGATCCCTTTTGTCCACGGGTAAATTGCCAACCCCGGGTACAAAGTTATCCAGCAAGGTGGATGCGTCTTCGTCATAAAATCGGGGCATTAACGTGATGCGCGTTGCATCCGTTACCTGAAAACTGAACTTTCCCGACAAGTTCGCTTTGTGCCCTTCCCATCCTTGTGTCGCTTCACGATCTTCCACGGCCCGAAAACCGTCTGAAAAACGTGCATCAGCAACCAGCTGCCAGTAAGCGCGTTCCCCAACTCCAGACAGATTCACGCGGGCTGTTTGGCGAGCGATTTCATCATCACCGAGATTTTGACGACCCCAGCTGCCTCCTGTCACCTCGGAATGCAACTCAAGCGCATCGGTGGGTTTACGTGTGATGATATTGACCACGCCGCCCATCGCCGATGTCCCGTACAACGCTGAAACCGAACCGCGGATAATCTCAATACGTTCTACATCACCAATTGCAATCTGCGTGATATCCACAGTCGAGCCGGTACTCGGCGACACTGGACTGCCGTCAATCAAGACCAACACACGATCGGCATCGTATCCCTGCATCCAGATGCCAACACCAGTCTTACCGTGAATTTTTTTCAGCTGTAACCCAGGCACGTAACGCAAAGCATCAGCCAGATCGGTCGCATGCACTTTGCGTAACTCATGCGCAGTCAGGATTTCTGTTTTAACGGGAATGTCGTCGAGACGTTGGACAGTTTTTGGGCGGCCGACAACGTTAACCGCTTCCATGTCGGTGACGTGCTCAGCGAATGAGGCCGACGACAGGACCGAGAGCGCCATAGAGATAGGCACACCCAATCGCCTCCGAAAACTCACTTTTTTTAACACGCGAATACCCATGAACACCCTGACGACCCAGCACGCTTGACCACAATCAGCACCACTGCAATCTCGGGCGACCCTGCAACCTTGTTGTGCAAACGAGTCCACTTTGGACCCCTGACTCACGCCCATGGAGTGTTTGCTTTAGGCGCCAAACAACCTCAAAAACTGTGGTTATTAATAGTAATCATTCGCATTTTCTTTTGCAAGAATATGCCCTTTGAAGCAGAAATTAACCCACTGCAGGCAAAAAAAACGGCGACCTGATCGGCCGCCGTTGTTGAGGGTGACCGCCCTAACAAAACCAGGCAAGGCGTTAATTGATCCACCTCAGCCACATGAACAGGAAAGCCCTCAATGGCCATGAAAGGTGTTTTTTGCCCCAGTTTGTAGAGCCCGCTACCATCAACGGTCGACTCCGCAAACACAACTTCACCGTTGTATTCAGCTATTTGTGCACTCCACCCGTTGGTCGGCAACATATCAAGCTTGGCAACCGTCTGGTTTTCCAGATCAAACTCAAATGGCTGATAGTTCTTGTTGCCAATAAAATCATTGAGATCCCCAGTTGTCAGACCCAATACAAGCATCGTGGCATAGAGCTTCCCATTACTCATCAGTTCCGTATACACATAGGGCGACTTCGCCAAGCTCGGGTCCATCTCAGGAAATTCCTGGCGCAAATCGAGCTCGCCAATACTAAAAAAGTAATCGGGATCAAAGTCTGTTTCACCCGCTTTTAGACGCAGGTAACCAGGTGGAATGCCGCTGGGGTCGTAGCCAAATGACGCGGTGTTATTGACATAAATATCGCCACTCTCAGCCAAAGACAACACCGATCACGGCGAGATAGAACCTGACGTGCAAGCGTAATTGTCATCAATAAAAAGGGCGTCATAGGCAGTCAAAACACCAACACAGCGTTTGTCACCGAATAGCACAACTATGGTTTTTTTCGGTAGCGGGAAGCTGCCTAGCGACACGCCTCCCTGATTGTGCTGCGCGCATAGGGAACCATCATTGAATGGCCTCTAGCTCGGGATTGGGTAGAGCCTTCACCCGATATGACAACTCGGGATTTTTTCAAGGCGCGAAGGATAAGGAATTCGACGTCAATTTACTATGCGATATCTTAATGAAAATCGCACAACGAATAGAAATTACACATACAAAGCAAGTAGAACTTATTCATTGAATTGCATGCACACAAGAAATTGCGCACCAGAAGCAGTCGCGCTTTACTACAAGCACTGACACAACACAGCCCATCAAAAAGAGGACGCCAGGGCTTGGTATTCAGCGGATGAGAAGCCAGGAAGACGAGCGCGTTATCACATGGCAAGAACACGACGCGAAAATGCAGCCACATCATCCCATGAAGTGAACTCTTCATTCGTCGTCGGATCCGTCGGACCTTTGGTTATCCACATAATGAATCGAATCATTGTGCGGTCTAACGGTCCATAAAGCGCATAGTTCACTTTGCCTGCAAAAACGGCCAACTCTCGGGGGCGCCAGTCGGTCAAGGTCAGGAACTTACGCATATAGGGGTTGGTATCAGGCTGGTTTTTTTCAGGCTTGCGTGCCACCAGGTTGACGGTAAAAAAAGCACTGGGTTTACTGCTCAAAACCGTCAGATGTTCGCGAATAAACGCAAATACTGCAGGGCGATGCTTGCCATAACGGATACTGGCACCAATCACAATTTTATCGAATCCCGCCAGATCCACAGAGGTCGACACATCCAAGAGAGCAAGCTCAACACTGTTCTCGGTATCACTGGACTCGATTTCCTGGCGAATGTGTTGGCAGATCTTGTGAGTATGACCATCAACGGTTGAGTAGAGAATGAGTACCTTGGCCATGCCGACTGCTCCGAAAAACAGCGCACAGTATAAGTCCAGTGGATGCAGTATGGGAAGCGCGCAGAGCACGCACTCAGGCGAGTTCTAGAGATTCAATGTCACGCATTACGCCACGCACCCAACGTGATACGCGCTGCGCCGTCAATTCAGATTGATTGTGTTCGTCAATGGCAAGCCCGGCAAAACAGGTTTTACCTGCAACCAAAGCGTTAGAAGCTGAAAACCGGTATCCCCTGACTGGCCAATACCCCACCATCGTTGCCCCCGCTGCACGCGCTCGTTGATGCAACCGCCCCATCGTATCCATAAAGCATCCGGATTGGGCTTTTTGGTCCCCAATCCCGTACAGCGCCACATAGGATTGACTCAGATCCAAGCTCCCAAGTTTTTGCTCCAGTACACACCAATCGCTATGCACATCGGTCGAGGACGTCATTGGCACACCCATGACGATCAATCGCAAACGCGCCAGGTCCTGCAGCGCAGCATCAGCAATGGTCAGTATCCGCACTGGATGGCCATAGCTCCAGATAGCAGTACAGATTTTTTCCCCGATGCGTTCACTGGGCGCATCGCCCGCAGCGTACAACAATCCATATGTTTTCATAGGAAACCAAAGTGCGCGTAAACTGATACCCGATGGTATTGATAATCATTTTCATTTACAACCATCATTCATTTTCATTTACAACCATCATTTGTTAGTGGTAGATTTCACACAAAGACGGGAATCATACCGGCACGAAGGACACATCATGAATAAACATACACATCCCACCCTACAACGTGTACAGTACGCTCTGCTGTTTGCCGCTATGCTAGCGCCCCAGGTACTGCTAGCTCACCCTGGCCACGATCACGATCACTGGTCTGGCGCCGCATTGCATGCCATGCTGTATGTCTCTGCGGGGTTGTGCGTCGTAAGCATCGTCATGGCACTGCGCAGAGGGATACACTGGCTTGATAAAAAACGTCAGCCCAGCGCGGCCACGCAGTAGTCGAAGAATAGAACAGCCAAAACGCGGCAAATTATTATTCATACAAGCCGCTCGCCCAAAGCAAGGATCTCGCAATCACACCATTGAATTTGTGCGCGACATTCACGTGACACACCTAGGAGGATGCCATGGAAATGTTAAAAGAACACCTGCTCAGTGGCAGCAAGCACTATCGCCACGCACGTTTATCGTTGGCCAAAAAAGACTTTCTTATCGCCAAGTCAAATGCTTATAAGTTGCTTAGGAATGCCACCATCAGCGAAGAGCTGATCACGTATCTCACGCTTACCCACCAGAACTTAGCCGACCTTTACACCCGCGAAGGTCAGACCCATTATGCGGAGTCGGAGCTACGTACGCTGTATCAGCAGCTCAACAACGAAATAAAGCCCGAGAAGCATACACCGGATGAGCTGCGCACGTTGGAGCACGCTGCGTCTAACAGCTACAAACTGCTGCAAGACTACATCAGCAAAAATGGCAGCTACCTGCGACAACACCTGCCCTATAAAAGCCGACTGCCTAAAGTGGGATCAGTAGCCTAACCGTTCACTCAGCGAACCGTGCCGCCTGTAAGACTATGACATCTAGCGAGAGAAGACCTATACTGGACAGCGATACTGCGCCTGTCGGCGCAATTGTAGACATCTGAGTACCGCGTAAAAGCGTCGCAACGGTCGGTATCACCGCCTCCGCTCGATTGCATTCACAAACGCGGATCTTGTGCCCTAACGGGCCACAGTACTGTGTTATATGGAGCTATTATGTACCTTGCTATGAATCGTTTCCAAGTCCTCAAGGATCGGGCCGCAGACTTCGAAGCCATGTGGTTGGGACGAGACAGCGATTTGCCTAACAACGCGGGGTTTGTTGAGTTCCGTCTCTTGAAAGGGCCCGAGCATGAGGATCATATCCTCTACTCGTCGCACACCTTTTGGGAATCGGAAGACGATTTTCGCGCCTGGACAAAATCTGATTCTTTTCGCAAAGCGCACCAGCGTGCTAACACCAATAATGCGGCCCCCATGACACTTGGGCACCCGCAGTTTGAGGGTTTCGAGACCATACAACAACTCGGTAACGACTGACACAGATACCGACACTTGTGTGCGGGTCGGCATGCCGCCACCCCACACACGCCCCTTCTAGATTGTCAACCGCCCCCCTTGGGATCAGTCAACATGCAACTGTTGGTTTGCTCCAAAGACATGCCGCTGAAACATTTTATACACACACTTCTTGTGGGAATTTAAAGCTACAAAAGCGAATGCGTTTGGTTTACCATTAGAAATGATAAATATTCTTATTTCCATGCTCCTGTAGTCTCACAACAACTTTTGTCCGAAACAAGAATGACGCACACAAAGCTTTACCTGGCGCTGCTTGCGCTGGCTGTTTCTCCTGTTTTCGCAGATTCTCATCAACCCGCCCCCACTGAAGAAGACGCCCAAAAGCGTTCCGAACGACGAAATATCGGTAAGATGACCGTCGAGGATGACAGCGAAGAGCTGAAGTTGACCCGCGGACCGATGCCTGTATCAGTGATCGACGCTGAGCGTTTTCACGGCAGAAACATCAGCCTCAACGAAGTCCTCAAACGCGTTGCCGGCGTACGTCTGTCCCAAGAAGGAGGACTCGGCAGTCGATCGACAATCGCCATTCACGGTCTGGAAGGTAAGCGCGTCAAGATCTTCATTGATGGTTCGCCACTGAATGCACCCGACGGCACCTTGGGCATCAATGACATCCCCATCCAGCTCATCGAACGCATTGAGATCTACAAAGGTGTGGTGCCCGCGCGATTCGGCGGCGACGCGTTGGGTGGTGCTGTCAATGTCGTCACCCGGGATTTTGACGGCACCTGGATAGACACCACACTCTCCCTAAGCTCTTATGACACCCAGCGCTTTAGCGGTGTGTTCACCAAGAAGTGGGAAGAGATTGGCCTTGAGATTGGATTCGGTGGATTTTACAACCATGCGGCCAATGACTATGTCATGAAATCGCCCTTTGTGGATGGACTGAAAATCCGCCGTGATCACGACGAATTCGAATCCATCCTCTATGTCACGGCCGGCAAAATTGAAGATCGATGGTTTGATGAAATCAGCTGGGAAATCGTACGCTACGAGTCCAGTAAAGAGATCCAAGGCATCCAGGAGAACATCCAGGCCGCCAAAAACGAAAGCACGCTCAACTTCATCGGGCTCGATTTTGAAAAATCCGATTTTCTGATAGAAAATCTCGACTTTGAGTATGGTTTAGGGCGCCCGGAACTGACGCTCAGCCTGATCGACAAAGCTGATACCTGCTTCAATTTTGACGGCACAGAACGCGCCTGCCCCGGCGTCGCCGGCGAAATTGACGGTATTCCGCACGATTCCGAAGATGAGCAAAACGAGCTGAGACACGACCTCAATCTGCACTACTCTTTCGGCGGCGGACATGGCATTAATTTCCATGTGAATTCACAATACTCGGAGTTTAAACCCAACGACCCCTTGGCCAGCGAAGAGCTCGGCTATGACATTGGCGCCTTCCCATCAGAACGCACCAACACCGTTACCACACTGAGCCTAGAATCCGCGTTTCTCGATCAAGCGCTGGTAACTGACGTCGGCGTAAAATACTACAGCTACGACTACACCATCACCTCGGAGCAACGTTCACTCAGCGGCACGCCGGTGCGCACAAGAAACGATGGCGATGAGTCAGGACATTATGTGTCTTTGCGTTACTCACCCATCCCTGACGTGTACCTCAAAGCGTCTTATGAACGAGCATTTCGGCTGCCTGATTCCGGCGAAGCCTTTGGCGACGGTGTCGTCATAACCTCATCGACTGGCATTGAGCCAGAGGAAGGCAAAAATCTCAATATCGGTATTCTCTTTGACCGCTTCAATGTTGCCGGTATGCCTTGGCTGAAGGCCGAAGCGACCTACTTTGCACGTGATCTGA
>DOIU01000544.1 GCA_003511825.1 Gammaproteobacteria bacterium
ACGACCAGGATCGCGCCTTCGACGGCGAGGAGGCCCATTTTCTCGCCGACACCGAACCCTATGACGCCGTCGTGCTCGACATCGGCCTGCCGCAGATGGACGGCATCAGCGTGCTGGAGCGCTGGCGGCGGGACGGGCGCAACATGCCCGTCCTCATCCTGACGGCGCGCGACCGCTGGAGCGACAAGGTCTCCGGCATCGACGCCGGCGCCGACGACTATGTGACCAAGCCCTTCCACATGGAAGAATTGCTGGCCCGTGTGCGTGCGCTACTGCGTCGCAGCGGCGGTTGGTCGGAGTCCGTGTTGCGTTTCGCCGCGTTGGAGATGGATACGCGCGCACAGCAAGTCACCGTGCATGGGCAGGTCGTGGAGCTGACCGCCTACGAATACCGTGTACTGGAGTATCTGGCAATCCACGCCGGCGAAGTGATTGCCAAACACGTGTTGCTGGACCATCTCTACGACGAGGACACCGATCGCGACCCCAACATTCTGGAAGTGTTTATCAAACGTTTGCGCAACAAACTGGACCCTGACAAGACCTTGCAACCTATCGAAACCCTGCGCGGACGAGGCTACCGTCTGGCGCTGGAACGCGGCAACCCGTCGCAGGCGGACGAAGGGCCGGCATGAATTCCATCACCACGCGACTGCTCGTCGCCACCGCTCTGGTGCTGGCCGCCTTTGTTGCCTTAACGGCACTCTCGGTGAAGCACTCCGTACACACCCGCGCCGACAACGCTCAACGCGACCGCATGGAGGGCTTGGTCTACGGCATTCTCGGGGCCGCTGAATTGGATGCCAAGCAGCAACTGGCCATCAGCACCTACATGCTGCCGGACGGCTTGCGCCAACCGCAGTCGGGGTTGTCGGCACGGATCTTTGATGCCGACGGCCGTGAGATTTGGCAATCTGAATCCACCCTGCCCATGCGCGCCAACCTCAACCGCGTCAACACCGGCCAATGGCGCTTTCGCCAGCAAACGGATAATGATGACCTCACCGCATTCAGCTTGCGCTTTGGTTTCAGTTGGGCCAACGCTGACCAACCCGAGCAGGAATTCAATATCCTGCTGCTCACCGATGCAGAAGATCATCTCCAGCAGTTGGCCGAGTTTGATCAACAACTCTGGACCTCGCTGCTCACCTCAGCGCTGTTACTGCTGCTGTTGCAGTTATTGGTACTGATGTGGGGTCTGAAACCGCTGAACAAAATCAGTCGCGGCTTGCAGCGCATTCGCGAGGGCGTGGACGAAGAACTGGACATGAAACTGCCGCAGGAGCTGCGCCCCGTCGCTTACAGCCTCAATACCCTGCTGCACAGTGAACGCAACCGCCGCAGCCGCTACAAGAACGTGATTCACGACCTGGCGCATAGCCTCAAAACTCCGCTCACCGTGATGCACAACCTCGCACACGACGACGCCATTGCCACGGACCAACGCCAAACACTGCAAGAGCACACCCATCGCATGAAAGACATCATCGCCTACCACATCCGACGTGCGGCGATGAACGGCTCACGCCCGCTGGGCCCGGCGGTGCCTGTGCGCCCATTGCTGGAACGGCTGGAATACAGCCTATTGAAGGTCTATGCCGACCGAGACATTTGCATGGATATAGCCGTGAAGAAGGGTTGTCGCCTGCGCGTTGACGAATCTGACGTGCTGGAGATTTTTGGCAATCTGCTGGAAAACGCCTGTAAGTATGGCGCGCAACGCATTGTGGTCGAGCACCGTATCGACAAGCCGAGGCGCAAGGCCATCATCAGTGTGCACGACGATGGCCCAGGGTTCCCCGATGGCTTGAGCGAAACCTTGCTTAAGCGCGGTGCCCGAGCCGACACCCGAGTTGACGGCCAGGGGCTCGGCCTTGCGGTATGCAACGAGTTAGTCAGCACCTATGGCGGCTCACTGACACTGAGCCGCAGCGATAAACTGGGCGGTGCGCAGGTTTCGGTCTATCTCTCGGCGACGATGTAACCCAACCAACAAGCAAAGTCTGTCGCATCATCACCAGCGACATACTCATCCAAAGGCTCATCGGTCTCTTCATCAAACGCCTGACGGTACACAGTGACCTTGCGAAAACCCGCGTCGAGCAAAATCTCTCGCAGCTCGCGCGCGCCCCAGATGCGCCAGCGATAGCTGAAGGCACGTTTGATCTTGGAGCCATCCTTGAATTTAAAGTGGATGTAGCACTGCTGCTCGTAGGTCACAGAGTTGAATTCCGCCTGCTCCCAGATGAAAGTAAAGTCGCCCACTTTGCGTTTTTCTTTTTGCACTTGGTAGGCTTCAGACCCCCCGTAGGCATCGAGAAACAATACACCGTCACGTTTAAGCCCCGCGTGACAGCGCGTGAAATAATCCAACATGGTGCTGCGATCCATAAAGCACCAGTAGCTGAAGTTAAACGCCTGTATAAAATCCACCGGTGGGTTACACACATCCAAGACGTTGCCTTCAATCAACGCTATGCGCGCACGCTCAGCGGCATCCAGTTCCGGCAAATTATTGCCCTTCGCCCATTCCAGCACATCGGCATCAATGTCAACCGCGATAGCACTGTTCTCGGCGTCTTGTTGCACCCAATGGCTTGACGCCAGCGCGGTCCCACAGAAGTCTTCGCGCATACTGTAGGGTTCGCGCCCGCGTATTTCTCGGAAACGATCACGAATGAAGTCGAGCTCAAACTCGACGTTTTGCACCGACTCTTGGTAAAGCAGGTGTTTATCAACCGTATCGGCGATACGTTTTTTCTTGGCGGATGATAGGGTCACTGCATCAAATCTCAGGTAGTACTCGTAGCAACTCAGGAAAACAGTTTACATCAGTCCTTCAGACCGACGCCTTGATTAAGCAATTTCATCGCCCAAAAGCCAAACAGGCCAATGAATGCACAAATAACCGCATAGGCGACACCCAGGCTGATGTCCGACTCGCCCAGAACACCCTGGCGAAAGCCATTAATCATATACAACACGGGATTCAGCAGCGACACGCCCTGCCAGAATTCAGGCAATAAACGGATCGAGTAAAAAATCCCACCCAGGTAGGTGAGCGGCGTTAACACAAAATTGGGAATAATTGAGATGTCATCAAAGCTCTTGGCATAGACCGCGTTGATAAAGCCACCCAGGGAAAACAAGATAGACGTTAACAACATAATGCTGAAGGTCTGCCACAGGCTGTGAATCGTGAGTTCGGTAAACAACAACGACACCACCGCCACCAAGCACCCGACGGCGAATCCGCGCAACACACCCCCGGCGACATAGCCGGCCAAAATAAAAAGGTTGTGCACCGGCGACACCAGCAGTTCCTCGACATTGCGCTGGAATTTCGTGCTGTAAAACGAGGCCACCACATTCCCGTAGGAATTGGTGATGACCGACATCATAATGATGCCGGGCACGATGTATTCGATGTAGCGAAACCCTTCCATGTCGGCGATCTGCGACCCGATCAAGGTGCCAAAGATCACCATATACAACAGGGAATTGATCGCCGGCGGCACGATGGTTTGCACCCAAATGCGCTAGAAGCGAACCACTTCCCGCACGACAATCGTCCAAAACGCCACCAGGTTTTCACGCAAGGGAATCATGGTTGCTACTTCACCAAGCGAATGAAAAATTCTTCCAGACGGTTGGTCTTGTTACGCAAACTGTCCACCTGCACATTCGCCGCTGACAAGGACTCAAATAAGGCATTCAAGCCTTGGCCACGCGCAACCTCTATTTCCAATTGCTGATCTGACAACACCGACACGCGATAATCCGGTATTGTGAGTGCGCCTGTGATGGGCGTGCTCACATCGAGGACAAACGTCTCAGCACTGGCGCGACCCAGCAACTCACTGACACGGCCCTGCTCTACGATTTTTCCTTGATTGATAATCGCGACGTTATTACACAGAGACTCGGCCTCTTCCAGATAGTGTGTGGTGAGAATGATGGTGATGCCGGCTTCTTTATTGATGGTCTGCAGAAACGTCCACATGGCGCGTCGAATTTCAATATCAACGCCCGCCGTTGGCTCATCCAAAATCAACACCTGCGGCTCATGGACTAAGGCGCGCGCAATCATGAGTCGGCGTTTCATGCCACCCGACAATTCCTGTGCACTGGCGCCGCGCTTGTCCCACAGCCCCAACTGTCGCAGGTAATGCTCGGTGCGCGCTTTCGCTTTTACACGGCCAATCCCGTAGTAGCCAGCCTGATTGATCACCACATCGCGGATCGGCTCAAACACATTAAAGTTAAACTCTTGCGGCACCAGACCGAGTTGGCGTTTAGCGGCGTCGGGTGCCCGATCAATGTCGTGACCAAACACCTGTACCGCGCCCGAGGTCTTATTAATCAGACCACAGATAATGCCAATGGTGGTGGATTTGCCCGCGCCATTCGGCCCCAAGAGCGCGAAAAAATCGCCGGGTTCTACCGTCAGATCAATGCCTCGAACCGCCTCAAAACCGTTTTTATATTGCTTGCGTAACTGCTGGATAGACAGCGCTTGCATACACCATCACACCGAGTACTCCAACCGTGTAGACTTGATGGATACTCTTTAAAACGGCGTATTATACGGCGATAGACAGCAATTGCGAGGCGGTGCCAGCGCGCTGCTTCCTCAGTGGCAACGCGCCTCTTGTGCCTCACGTCCAAATCCCATCTCTTTAGCGACTTCGTACAGATTTGCAACGCAGCTCCCAAAACCTCCGGGGGTTGTGAGCGGCGTTTGTTGACTGCGTAGCATTCGCGCATCGGGCGATTACTTACACTTTGCACCCATAAACGTGACAACGACCGAGGTTCGCATCGTGCACACACCATCGTCTTTCAGACTGACTGGCTTACTCAGTCTCTGCTTCCTGATCTTTACCGGCATTGCATCCTCCGCGCATGCGGACTTTACCGCCACCTTGCAATCTGTGCGCAGCGGGAAATGCGTCGATGTCTCAGGCAGCAGTCAGGCGAATCGCGCCACCATCATCCAATACAGCTGCCACGCAGGCGACAACCAACGTATCCGGTTTGAGCAATTCCCGGATACCGACGATTACCTGCTGCGCTTTCAACACAGCGAAAAGTGTCTCGAAATCCCAATCAATAATACGCAAAACGGCACCGACGTTTACCAAACTGACTGTCATGCCAACAAAAATCAACGCTGGCGGATAGAGGAATTAGGCAACAATCAAATCCGCATTGTACAAGTGCAAAGCGGTAAGGTACTCGACGTCGAGGGCTGAGCCATCACCGACCTGGCAGATATCCAACAGTGGGACTGGGCCGATGTGCCACAGCAACGCTGGACGTTGGTGAATCAACAAACCATCAGCGAAGACCCTGCCACAGAGGGACAATGGAGCGCCGTGATTGAATGGCCACACATTCCGGTATCGGCCGCCGCCCTGCCCGATGGGCGTATTGTGACGTGGTCGTCCAATGAAAAGACTTCGTTCCCCGTGCAGGATCAAATGACGTTTTCGTCGGTGTACGACCCGCAGAACAACAGCTTCACGGACATGAACAATACACGGCACGATATGTTCTGCGCCGGCATATCGATGCTGCAGGACGGCTCTGTGCTGGCCTCTGGTGGTAACCCCAATCTGCAACACAGCAGTATCTTCGATATCGACAATAATACCTGGACTGCGGCACCGTTTATGAATCAGACCCGCTGGTATGGTACAAGCTTGTCACTCTCGTCCGGCGAAGTGTTTGCAACCTTCGCCAAAGCCGCGAACGAAATCCCCGAGATATTCACGCCGGGCGCAGGTTGGACGGAACTGCCCGACGCGCATATGCAAAACCTGCTCAATGATCAAAACCAAGTCAATGCCGCGGCGGTCAATGGTGCGACCACGGCACAGTGGTATGCCTATATGCACGTCGCGCCCGACGGTCGCGTGTTTCACCCCGGCCCAACCAAGACCATGCATTGGTTTGAGACTGACGGCACCGGTTCAGTCACCAGCGCGGGCTTGCGCAATGGCGAAACCCGGCATCGGCAGTTTGGTTCATCTATCATGTATGATGTGGGCAAATTGCTGGTCAGCGGCGGTGCTGACAAGAGCCAGAACCCGGCATCGACGGCGTCGGCATTAACGATTGATATCAACGGAGCCACGCCGGTCGTCAGCGCAACCGCATCGATGAGTGCCAGCCGCACCAACCACGACGCGATTGTGCTGCCTAACGGTGAGGTACTGATTGTTGGCGGCAACTCGAACGGGATTCTGTTCAACGATGCGGATTCCATTATGCACGCCGAGGTCTGGAATCCGACCCAAGGCCAATGGCGAACCCTGGGCCGCCTGAACATTCCCCGCAACTACCACTCAATCGGCATTTTGCTGCAGGATGGTCGCGTGCTGGCTGCGGGCGGTGGCCTGTGCGGCAACTGTACCGCGAACCATCAAGACGGGCAGATCTTCTCCCCGCCCTACTTATTCAACGCCAACGGCAGCCTCGCGACGCGCCCGAGCATCACTCAGGCACCTGCGGGTACCCTGGCCGCTGGCGTCTTCGAGGTACAAACCGACAGCGCCATCCAGCATTTCAGCATGATCAGGCTGTCCGGTGTGACGCACAGCATCAACACCGATCAGCGCTATCTGCCCATTGACTTTGACAGCCTCGGCAACGATCGCTACCGCCTGTCCATGCACGAAAATCCCAATGTGCTGATTCCGGGCAACTACTGGCTGTTCGCGCTCAATGCGCAAGGCGTACCCTCCTGGGGGCAACTGATCAATGTGGGCATTGGCATCGCCAACAACCCACCGACCGTGACCAATCCGGGCACACAATCGGGTGCCGTGGGCGACAGTGTCAATCTGCTGATCAGCAGCTTTGACCCCGATGGGGACAGCCTGAGCTACAGCGCAGCGGGCCTGCCTCAGGGCTTGTCAATCAATAGCATCAATGGCCGCATCACCGGCACCTTGCAATCCGCCATCACGGCAACAGTGACGGTCACTGTGTTCGATGGCGAAAATACCCGTGAGATTGACTTTGTCTGGCAGGTTGAGGACGTCGACAACAATACCGCACCGACGTTGAACAATCCGGGCGCCCAAACTCACCGCGTCGGTGACACCGTCGACCTGTTGCTGATCGCAGCAGATGACGAGGGTGACACGCTCAGCTTCAGCGCTGAGAACCTGCCCGAGGGCGTAACGCTCAATGCTCAGACGGGTCGCATCACTGGTTCGCCCACGCAAGATCAGCAAGTGAGCACCCGTGTCAGCGTGTCTGACGGGCAAGCGAGCACCAGCCAGACGTTCAGCTGGACCATCAGCCCCGCGCAGTCGGGCGGAACACCGCTGAATGACGGCGACAGCGATCGCAACACCGTTGCCTTCCAACAATGGCAGTTCTACACCATTGAGGCAGCGGCAAACATTGATCGTGTGACCATCCAGCTGGGCGATCTCACTGCAGACGCAGACCTCTACGTCCGCGCCAACACCCCACCGAGTGGGCACGAGGACAATGGCGGTGTGTTTGATTGCAAATCAAGCAACAGCGGTACTACCGGCGAGATTTGCCAACTCGAGAATACGCAAGCCACCACTTGGCATATCGGTGTCCACGGTTACGCGGCCGCTGACTACACAGTCTCTGCCCGCCTGCGAGAAGTGGGCGACAACACCGGTAACGACACGCCGATCACCTCGGGGCAAGTCATCGAAGGCGATCTGTCGCAAGGTGACTGGCACTTTTACACCCTGCAAAGCGCCGCGAGTGATGTGCAAATCAACGCCAGCCTGACCGCCTTGAACGCCGACCTCGATCTCTATGTACGGGCGGGTGAACGCCCCAGCGGTCCAGCCAGTGAAGGCGGCAGCTATGACTGCCAGTCCATCTTAGGGGGCACCTCCAGCGAACGTTGCGAACTGCAAAACACGGGCGCCACCACGTGGTACATCGGCGTCCATGCGTACGCATCGGGTAGCTATACCCTCGAGGCCACGTTGGTCGATGGCGGTAGCAGTGGCGATGACATCACGTCGCTGACCTTGGGCACAGAGGT